>CACYBZ010000243.1 GCA_902772795.1 uncultured Ruminococcus sp.
AAAAATCTGATATTGTCTATGGAATATAGTCTTACCGCAGGCGGAAAACGGATAAGACCTTTACTGGTACTGGAATTTTGTCAGTTGTGCAACGGAAATATTGAAGAAGCTTTACCGCTTGCCTGTGCTGTTGAAATGATACACACATATTCACTGATACATGATGATTTGCCTTGCATGGACAATGACGACTATCGCAGAGGAAAGCCTGCCAATCATAAGGTTTTCGGAGAAGATATTGCTTTACTCTCGGGTGACGCTTTACAGGCACTCGCATTTCAGACGGCAACAGCAAATATTACACCTGAAAATGCTTATCGTGTTGCCAAAGCTGTCAATAATCTTGCGTATTATTGCGGTGCTGTGGGTATGGTCGGCGGTCAGGTAATTGACATCGAGCATGAAAATCAGAATTCCGATATCGCTGTTTTGAAAGAAATGGATATCAAAAAAACGGGTGCTATTATCAAAAGTGCCTGTGAAATGGGTTGTATTATCGCAGGAGCTGACAATAAGGAAGTGGAACAGGCAAAAATATTCGGGGAAAGTATCGGATTGGCTTTTCAGATTCAGGACGATATTCTTGATGTTACGGCAAATCCTGAGCTGTTCGGCAAACCCGTCGGAAGCGACAAGGAAAATAAAAAATCCACCTATGTTTCTTTACTCGGTATAGAAAAATGCAAAGAATTGGTAAAACAACTGACAGATACCGCTATTTGTTGTCTTGATTACTTTGACGGTGATTCGACATCTTTGAAAAATCTTGCCCTGTCACTGGCAGAAAGAGAGTACTAATCTATCAGGAGGGGGATACTGCAATGGAAAAACCGTATCTGGAACATATTAAAACCCCGTCTGATATCTCCGACTTTACCGAAGTACAACTGGAAGACCTCTGCAAGGAAATCAGGGATAAATTGATTACGGTTCTGTCTAAAAACGGCGGACATCTTGCTCCCAACTTAGGTACGGTAGAACTGACAGTCGCACTGGAAAAAGTGTTTTCTTCTGTTGACGATTCTATTGTCTGGGACGTAGGTCATCAGTGTTATACGCATAAATTACTGACGGGTCGTGCAGAAAGATTCGGGTCAATCCGAACGGAGGGAGGAATATCGGGATTTCCTAAAAGAGAAGAAAGTCCGTATGATGCCTTTAATGCGGGACATAGCAGTACATCAATATCAGCGGCATATGGTATTGCCAGGGCAAAAAGTCTTTTGGGAAAAAACGGCTATACGATAGCGGTAATCGGTGATGGTGCATTGACAGGCGGTATGGCATATGAGGGACTGAACAATGCAGGACGTTTCAAAAAGAATTTTATTGTTGTTCTTAATGACAATAAAATGTCCATTTCGAGAAATGTGGGGTCTATTGCCAAATACCTGAAAAAAGTTCGTTTTAAACCGGGTTATCTGAAAACAAAAGAAACACTTGAGAAAATTCTCAATAAAATTCCGTTTATCGGAAAACCGATATCACGTGGTATTGTCAGAATCAAAGCAAGAGTAAGACATACATTACAACAGACCGTTCTTTTTGAAGATATGGGGTTTCACTACTATGGACCCATAGACGGGCATAATATACGGGAAATGATAGAAGTATTTGACAATGTCAGAAAAATCAACGGCCCTGTACTGGTTCATGTCATCACTAAAAAAGGAAAAGGCTATACGATTGCCGAAAATAATCCGAATATCTATCATGGTGTCGGGGCATTCGATATCGAAACAGGCGAACCCCGTTCGGGAAAAACAGATTTTTCCAAAATATTCGGGGATAAACTTGTCGAAATGGCGAAGAAAAATAAGAAAATCTGTGCTATTACCGCTGCTATGGAATCAGGTACGGGATTGTCACTGTTTTCTGCCGAGTTCAAACCGAGGTTTTTTGATACGGGAATTGCGGAAGAACATGCTGTAACTTTCGCAGGCGGTATGGCATCACAGGGAATGTTACCTTTTTTTGCCGTATACTCCACGTTTCTGCAAAGAAGTATCGACCAGATTATTCATGATGTAGCTATGCAGAATCTTCATGTTGTCTTTGCCATAGACCGTGCAGGACTTGTCGGCGAGGACGGCGAAACACATCAGGGTGTATTTGATGTAGCATTGCTTAATCCTGTGCCCAATCTCACCATATACAGTCCCACATATTTCGAGGAATTACGGCTGATGATGGAAATGGCAGCAGCAACCACCAAAGGGCCTGTAGCGATACGTTATCCCAGAGGAACAGAACCATATAAACCTAAAGATTTTCTCTGTACGAAGAAACATTATATGTTTTACGGTAATGCCAGAGCGGATATACTCATTGTCACGTATGGCAAGATATTTGCCAATGCCTGCAAAGCCTATACGATGCTTAAAGAACAGGGGACAGAGGTTTGTGTAATGAAACTCAACAGAATCAAACCTATTCCGGAAAAAGCACTCTGTGACGCAGTACGGTTCAGACACATTTTCTTTTTTGAGGAAGGAATGTACGTCGGCGGTGTGGGAGAACATTTTTTCGGAGAAGCGGTAAGACGTGGCTATAAGGGAACATTTAAAATTACGGCTATCTACAATACCTATCTGAAACAGGCAAAAGTAGATTCCATATTAAGGAAACTTCAGCTTGATGCTGACGGTATGGTGAACGTGATAACAAAAAACATTTGACAGATTGATGAGGGGGCTGACTGATTTTGTCAGAAAAGGCGGTAAAGAAAAGACTTGACGTGCTTGTATATGAAAACGGCTATGTACAGAGTCGTGAAAAAGCCAAAGCCGTAATTATGGCAGGACTGGTCTATGTAGATAATCAGAAGGCAGATAAACCGGGTGTATCCTATCCCGAAAACGTGAAACTGGAAGTACGGGGAGGTACACCCAGATATGTCAGCCGTGGAGGACTGAAACTGGAAAAAGCGGTAAATACATTCGGTATTTTGTTAGACGGCAAAATTACTATGGATATCGGGGCATCAACAGGCGGTTTTACAGACTGTATGTTGCAAAACGGAGCAGTAAAAGTCTATTCTGTTGATGTCGGGTATGGTCAGCTGGACTGGAAACTGAGAAATGATAAAAGAGTTGTCAATCTGGAACGAACAAACATAAGATATATTACCAAAGAACAGGTTCCCGACAAAATAGATTTTTTTTCTGTCGATGTTTCATTTATCTCGTTGAAACTGGTATTACCTGTCGCCAGAAATTTAATGAACGAAAACGCCTGTGCGGTATGTCTGATAAAACCGCAGTTTGAGGCGGGACGGGAAAATGTAGGGAAAAAAGGGGTTGTGCGTGACCCGAAAGTACATTGTGACGTTGTACAGAGTATCGTGGAATTTTGTCTTGACAGCGGGTTTGATGTGCTGGGACTGGACTATTCTCCGATTAAAGGCCCTGAAGGAAATATCGAATATCTGATATATCTTTGTAAAGCAGAAAATCCCGAATTAAAAACAACAGTGACACCGCAGGAACTGGTAAACAGTTCTCATCGTGAGCTGGATAAGAAATGATAGCGTGTATAGGGTGGTGACGGTAAAATGAAAATGGCAGTGATTGTCAATGAATCAAAAAAAGGGGCAGTGGATTTTCTTCCTGTTCTGATGGAACGGCTTTTTTCGCTGAACACAGAACCCTTTCTGTTAGCGGAAATAAAATCTCTTTATGACAATGAGAAAGTCAGATATTTTTCTGACCGTGACACAATGATTAAAAATTGTGATATTGTCATTACTGTGGGTGGTGACGGTACTATCATTCATACGGCAAGATATTGTATTGAATATGATAAACCGTTGTTAGGTATTAATTTCGGCAGAGTGGGGTTTGTCGCCACTATGGAAAAAGATGAAATTGACACACTTTCCCGATTACTTACCAAAGAGTATTACTGTGAAAACCGTATGATGTTAAAAGTCACCGTAGAAACCTGTGACGGTGAACAGCAATTCTATGCGGTAAATGATGCCGTCATTGCCCGAGGGTCGTTGTCAAGAATGATGGACTTGTCGGTATCTGCCAACAATCAGAAAATATGTGATTATCGTGCGGACGGCATTATTTTTGCCACACCGACAGGGTCAACAGCCTATTCACTTTCGGCAGGAGGGCCTGTCATCAGTCCTGACATGGAGTGTATACTGCTTACCCCCATCTGTCCGCACAGTTTATTTTCCCGTTCGGTGATATTCAAGAAAAGCGATGTGATTACGGTAGGGAACATCATCAATCCCGACAGAAACGGAAGTGAAATTGAATCATTTCTTACCGTGGACGGACAATATTATATTCCGCTGAGAAACGATGCAAAAGTGATAATTGAAAAATGTGAAAAACCCTTCAGGCTCATTCATATCAACCGTAAGAACTTTTATACCGTTCTGAACGATAAGCTGAATGAACGGGGGTAGGAATACACGTTAAGGAAGGTTGCTTATGAAATCACACAGACAGGCAGTATTACTGGAAATTATCCGAACACATGATATTGATACACAGGAAGAATTGCTGGATAAACTCAGAGAAAAAAATTTCAATGTGACGCAGGCGACGGTATCAAGGGATATCAATGAGCTGAAACTCATCAAAGTTCCCATGGAAAACGGAAAATATAAGTATATCACTCCACAGAAAGAGGAATTTGACACACAATCCAATTTTAGAAATCTGTTCAGAACAGCTGTACGCAGTATTGATTTTGCACAGAATATGATCGTACTGAAAACAACCAGCGGAATGGCACAGGGAGTCTGTTTTGAACTGGACTCCATAGAGATGGACGGTATACTGGGGACAATTGCAGGAGATGACACAATTTTTGTTGTTACTTCATCAAACAGCAAATCAGCGTCATTAGTATCGGAACTGAAAAAAATTATGTAAAGCGGTGTATGATTTTGCTTAACTCACTGTATATAGAAAACATTGCGGTAATCGAAAAAACAACCATAGAATTCCAGTCAGGTTTCAATGTACTTACGGGCGAAACAGGTGCAGGAAAATCCATTATTATCGGAGCGGTAAATTCTTTGCTGGGCGGTAAAATTACAAAGGATATGATTCGTTCAGGAGAAGAATATGCTCTTGTTGCAGGCAGTTTCACCGTAAACAATGAGGCGGTTACCGATTTATTGAAAAGTTATGGCTATGAATTTGGCGACGATAATGAATTATTGTTACAGCGGAAATTCAATGTCAGCGGAAAGAGTTCCTGTCGTATCAACGGCAGACCAGCCACACTTTCCATTCTGAAAGAAATTGCAGGTCATCTGGTCAATATTCACGGACAGCATGAAAGCTATCATCTGATGTCACCCGAAAAACATATTTCGTATATAGACAGTATGGGAAAGTCAGATGAACTGAAACAAGAATACAGGGAAAATCTTGCCAGATTGCGTGAATGTAAAAAGAAACTCCATTCGGCACAAATGGAAGATTCTCAGAGGGAACGACAGATTGATTTGTTAAGTTATCAAATCAAAGAAATAGAAGAAGTTGCTCCGAAAGAGGGAGAATACGAACGCCTTACGGAAGAAAGAACCAGAGCCATCAATGTACAGGATATTCTTAAAGGACTTTCCGTGTCAGACAATCTCTTAAACGGTGATGAGAGTTTTTGCGGTTGTCTTTCTGCTTTGCGGGAATGTGCAGATGAACTCAACACCATAGCCGAGTATTTACCGCAGGCGGAGAAGTTAAGTGAACGTATCATGAATTCCTATTATGATTTGCAGGACTGTTCACAGGAAATAACAGGTCTGAGAGAAGAAACGGACATCGACCCTTACCGACTGGAAGAAATTGAAGAACGTCTGGATTTATTGTACCGACTTTCCAAAAAGTACGGCAGTACAACGCAGGAAATACTGACATTTTATGAAAATGCCAAAGCAGAACTTGCCCGTCTGGAGGATTATGAATTCAGTATGGAACAGCTCCAAAAAGAGTATGACATCTATTTTCAGAAAACCAAACAGCTGGCATTACAGCTTTCGGCAAAAAGAAAAGAAATATCGATTGACTTTATGGCAAAGGTAAAGGAAGAAATGAAATTTCTGGATATGCCGAACGTCAATCTCAAAGTACAGACAGAGAGATGTCCGCTGAACGAAAACGGTTGTGACAAACTGGAATTTCTGATTTCGGCAAACCCCGGTGAAGACCCGAAACCTGTTTCCAGGATTGCTTCGGGCGGTGAACTTTCCCGAATGATGCTGGCAATTACCAACGTACTGGCATCAGATAATATTGTGGAAACGATGATTTTTGACGAAGTAGATACAGGAATCAGCGGAAGTGCTTCGCAGAAAGTAGGCTATAAGCTGAAAGCTCTGTCAAAGACAAGACAAGTGATTTGTATTACCCATCAGGCACAGATAGCTTCGCTGGCTGATGAGCATTTGTTTATTCAGAAAAAGGTGGAAAACAACCGTACTTTCACCCAGGTGACGCATCTTGATTTTGAACAGCGTAAACAGGAACTCGCCCGAATCATCGGGGGAGTTTCTATTACCGCTATTACGTTGCAACACGCCGAAGAAATGCTCAAGTCATCATCTTCGGTTTAGTTTAAGGGCTTCGCCCTTAAAAATCCCACCAAAGGCTCCGCCTTTGGAATCCGCCAACTTTTGAAAAAGTTGGACAAAACTTTTTAAGGCTCACTTCGTTCGGATTTTTTCTCTACGTTCCCAAAATCTGCGAATGCAGATTTTGCCTTAAAGTTTCGGTCAAGCCTTTTTAAAGGCTTGCGGGGTTCAGGGGCAGAGCCCCTGACAGGGGTTCGGGGGCAAAGCCCCTGAATTCTGAAAAAACAGTATCAGTAAAGCAGGTAGTTATCTTATGAAGTATTGGAAAGTAAAAACATTCGACAAGGAAACAGTAAATACAATAGCGAAAACATTTCATCTTGCACCGATAACGGCAATGCTGTTGAATATCAGGGGAATGAGTACGTTTGAAAAAATGAATCAGTTCTTGTACGAAGAAGAAGAACTTGATGACCCTTTTCTCATGGCAGATATGGACAAAGCGGTAGAACGTATTCGGCAGGCATTGCAAAATCACGAAAAGATTTGTATTTACGGGGATTATGATGCTGATGGTGTAACATCTACCGCTTTATTGTACGACTATTTACGTTCTTTGAAAGCTGATGTCATTTACTACATACCGTCCAGAGAAGCAGAAGGATATGGTATGAATACCATTGCCATCGATAAAATCAGACAGGAAAATGTCCGTCTGATTGTCACCGTAGATAATGGCATTTCGGCAAACAAGGAAATCGCTTACGCCACAAGCCTCGGTATGGATACAGTCGTTACAGACCACCATACACCGCCTGAAATTTTGCCTGAGGCGGTAGCTGTTGTCAATCCGCACCGAAAAGACTGTTTTTCGGTATTCAAACATCTTTCGGGTGTAGGTGTGGCATTCAAACTGATTATGGCATTGGAAGATGATAACCTTGATTTGACGGCTTTACTGGAACGCTATTCGGATATTGCCGCACTGGGAACAATCGGCGATGTTGTTTCTCTGACAGGCGAAAACAGAATATTGGTCAAAAACGGTCTGAAAAATATCATTGATATGCACAACAAAGGCATTACTGCTTTACTGGATACGGCAGGTCTGAAAGGTAACAGAAAAATAACCGCCAACAAACTGGCATTCACGTTGGTTCCCAGAATCAATGCTTGCGGACGGCTGGCACTTTCTGAAAAATCCGTACAGCTTATGCTGACAAATGATGATAATCTGGCTTGTGAAATTGCAGAAGAACTTTCTGACGATAATACCCAACGACAGAATATTGAAAAAGAAATTCTGGAAGAAGTCAAACAGTATATAGAAGCTAATCCGCATCTTAAATATTTGCCTGTCATGGTCATCAGCGGTGAAAACTGGCACCAGGGAGTTATCGGGATTGTTTCGTCAAGAATAAAAGAAATTTATGGGAAACCCAACATCATTCTTACTATAGACGGTGAAAACGCCAAAGGAAGCGGAAGAAGTATTGAGGGATTTTCATTAATTGAGGCAATTACTTCTTGTAAAGACTTATTTTCTCATTTTGGCGGACACCCTATGGCAGTCGGTCTGAGCATGAAAACCGCAGATATTGAAGAATTTTCCTGTCGTCTGAATGAGTATGCTGTTCTTAAAGATGTTCCTTTTCAGACACTGTCGATTGACTGCAAAATCAATCCGAAATTTCTGGATCTGGAACTTGCACAGAATATTGCTTTGCTGGAACCGTTCGGTGCAGGAAATCCCACACCGATTTTCGGTGTCTATCATATGACGTTGAAATCGATAACACCTTTGGGCGGAAATAAACATTTAAGGCTTGCATTTCAGCGGGAAAGTGTTATTATTAATGTAATGCAATTTTTTATGACTTCGGAAGAATTTCCGTATATTGTCGGCGATGTGCTGGACATGGCAGTCACGGTTGAGGTAAACGACTATAATAACCGTCGTAGTGTCAGTATCATTGCCAAAGAAATGAAATTCAGCAGTGATGACAATTCAGGAATGCTGGAACAGAACCGATTGTTTGAAAAACTGATGAATGCCCGAATGTTGAATAATGATGAAGTCAATGTACTGTTGCCCTCCAGAGAAGATTTCGTCAATGTATTCCGATTTCTCCGAAAAGTGAAGCAATGGCATTTTTCTGAAGAAGTACTTTGTCATCGGCTCAACAACGAAAGACTGAATTACGGACGATTACAGGTAATCTTAACAGCCATGTATCAGCTTTCCCTGATAGAATATCGTAAAAACGGTGAAAGTACGTTTATCGAAGTTTTACCGTTCGACGGCAAAGCAGAACTGGAAAGTGCAGAGGTTATGAAACTGCTGAGAAGTTATTGACATAAAAAGTTGCGTTGTCGGAAATAAATCGTTTTTGCGTAAGAAGGGGGATTTCAAATGGCAAAAGTATCAGTTCATTATCAGGATTACGAAGAACTGAAAAAAATGATAAGGGTTAGTGGCAGAGATTACAATATGGAGCTGATAGAGCAGGCTTACCATCTTGCCAGTGAAGCTCACGGTGATCAAAAACGTGTTTCAGGTGTTCCGTACATACTGCATCCGACTTCCGTAGCCTGTATTCTTGTCGATTTAGGTATGGATACAGAATCCATCGTTGCCGCTTTACTGCATGATGTGGTGGAAGATACTGATGTGACGCTTGAGGAAATCGTCAAGAAATTCGGAAGACCGATTGCACATTTAATAGATGGTGTGACCAAACTGAAAAAACTCCCTTATTCCACTTCTACTAAAGAAGTTCAGCAGGCAGAAAACATCAGAAAAATGCTGATTGCCATGTCTGATGACATCAGGGTTATTATCATCAAACTTGCTGACCGTTTACACAATATGCGTACCATAGAGTGCATGAGAGAACAAAAAAGACGTGATAAAGCACTGGAAAATATGGAAGTATATGCACCTATCGCTCACCGTCTGGGTATCAGAACCGTAAAAGAGGAAATGGAAGACCTGTCCTTACAGTATCTCGACCCTGTGGGCTATAAGGAAATTGAAGACGCACTGGCTTTCACGGAAGATGACCGCAAGAAATTTATTGAAAAAATCAAAGCGGAAATCACCGCCAGAGCCACCAAATACGTTGGTAAGCTTTACATTGAGGGCAGAGTAAAGAGTATCAACGGCATTTATCGGAAAACATTCATGCAGGGAAAAAGTCTGGAACAGATTTATGACATTTTTGCTGTAAGGGTAATTGTCAATTCTGTCAGCGACTGTTACAATATTCTGGGAGTTGTACACGATATCTATACACCGTTGCCGAATCGTTTCAAAGACTATATTTCCACACCTAAGCCGAATATGTATCAGTCTTTACATACGACGGTTATCGGCAGGGAAGGTGTTCCTTTTGAAATTCAGATACGGACATGGGAAATGCACTATACCGCTGAATACGGTATTGCCGCTCATTGGAAATATAAACTGGGGCTGACAAAGAAAGGGTCTATGGACGACAAGACGCAGTGGATAAGAAAAATGCTCGAAAATCAGACTGATGACGAAACCGACATCATCTTTGACATCAAATCAGACCTTGCTTCGGAAGAAGTATATGTATTCACACCGAGGGGCGACCTGCTCAATTTACCTATGGGGTCAACCATGATAGATGTCGCTTATGCGATACATTCAGAAGTCGGTAACAGAATGATAGGGGCAAAGGTGGACGGTAAAATCACGCCGATTGATACGCCTGTCAAGATGGGGTCAATCGTTGAGATTCTCACCTCCAAAGAAACCGCAGGACCCAAAAGGGACTGGCTTACCAAAGTAAAGACCAGTGAAGCAAGAAATAAAATCAAGAATTGGTTCAAGCGGGAGTGTCGTGAAGAAAATATTGAACGTGGTAAAGCAGAAGTCGAAAAGGTGTTCAAGCACAACGGTATATTGCTGACAGATGATGAAAGAACATCATTTTTTTCCGAATTACTGAAAAAGCAGTTTACAACAATAGATGATTTTTATGCATCAATAGGATACGGCGGAATTCTGATGTGGAAGCTGATTCCCCGTATGAAAGAACTCTACAACAAGAACTATAAGATACAGGAAGTCCCCGAAGAAAGTGTCATTGAAATCACTCCCGTCAAGACAAAAGCCAACAGTGATGTGCTTGTCGAAGGGGTTGACGATATGCTGATTAATCTTGCCAAATGCTGTAATCCCATGCGTGGTGACAGGATTATCGGTTATATTACCCGTGGCAATGGTGTTTCCATTCATAAGTGTTCCTGTACGAACGTAACCAATAATATCAATAATCCCGAAAATTCTGCACGATGGGTAAAAGCAAAATGGAATGATGAAGTATCCAAAAATGAATCCTATCAGACAACCATAGAAATTTCGGCAACGGACAGAACAGGACTTCTTGCGGATATTACCAGTCTGTTCGGGGCAATGCACATCTATATTAATTCTTTCGGGTCGTCCGAAAGCAAAAACGGCATTGCCATTATGCGTTTTACCATTACTGTGGGCAGTATCGACCATCTGAAAATTATTTTTTCAAGAGTGTCAGCGGTAAAGGGCGTACAGAGTGTGTCAAGAATATAAAGGCAGGTGGCGGGGAATATGAAAATTCCCTGCCACGGAAATTTTTCCATCTGTGCGGTTGGAATGATTTTTTCACTGTGTAGCTATGACAATCAAAAGTTTTGTCCACTTTTTCAAAAGTGGTGGGGTCAAGGGGCAAAGCCCCTTGTGGGATTTTTAAGGGCAACGCCCTTAAACCGGACAGGAGGGTGTTGTTTTCGTGAAAGCGGTTATTCAGAGAGTGACCTATGCCAATGTAAAAGTAGATGGTGTAATCAAAGGAGCTGTTTCCAAAGGGTTACTGGTATTGCTGGGAGTGGAAGCTGATGACAACGAGTATGAGGCTCAGTTGCTGGCGAAAAAAATAGCGACGCTGAGAATATTCAGTGACGAAAATGATAAAATGAATTTATCATTAAACGACATTGACGGCGAAGTGCTGGTGATATCCAATTTTACGTTGTGTGGTGACTGTCGGAAAGGCAGACGACCGTATTTCGGAGAAGCAGGAAATCCTGAAATTGCTCAACCGCTATATGAATTTTTTATCCGAAAAATGAAAGAACAAGGTATTCGGAAAGTAGAGAAAGGCATATTCGGTGCGGATATGAAACTGGAACTTTTAAACGATGGCCCTGTGACGATTATATTACATTCAAAGGAGTTGCCTCATAAATGATTGAAGTGCAGACAATACAGGTTGGTGAAATGGAGACCAACTGTTACATTATCACCGATACGGAAACCAATGATATTGCCATTGTTGACCCCGGTGCTGTTTCCAAAAAAGTCAGAAAGTTTGTGGAACGCTATACGGATAATATCAGATATATACTGCTTACGCATGCTCATTTTGACCATATTGCCTATACCGCATATATTCAGAAAAACACCCATGCTAAAACGGTAATCAGTGAAATTGACGAGCAGATTTTGAATGACAGTATGAAAAATCTGTCCGTTCCGTTTGATGGCAGACCTGTTCCCGAAATAAAGGCAGATATTACCCTGAAAGACAATGATACTTTACCGTTCGGCAATACGGAAATCAGATTTCTACTGACACCCGGACATACTCAGGGCAGTGGCTGTTTTCTGATTGAGAACCATCTGTTTACAGGCGATACCTTAATGAAATTGTCTATGGGAAGAACAGACTTACCCACAGGCAATATTCGGGAAATAGGAAGTTCTCTGCAACGTCTGGCAAAACTGGAACAGAATTACAAGGTTTATCCCGGACACGGTGGTCTGTCGGATCTTGCATATGAAAAAATGTACAATCCGTATCTCAATTAAGTCATATAAGGTGATTTATGAAAATATATATGATTAACAACACTTTCCGCTATGAAACGGAAAATATTGTCAGGGTGTTTTTTCCTAACGAAAAGCTGGAAATGGTAAATATAGAGAAAAATGAACAGGAGTCTGAAAAGCCGTATATCTTGACGCAGATAACGGACAGTGACAGCGGTAAGACAGTAATGGCGAGTGTTCATTTTGAGGACTATACCAACGCAATAACGGATACCGTTGATTTCTGTGAGAATGAAAGCCAGTATATTTCTGAACAGGAACGGAAAACAGCGGTATGTATTTACAGACTGCTGACAGAATATACAGGGATTATTCCGCCCTGGGGAATTCTGACAGGGGTAAGACCGATAAAACTTTTCAGACGGTTGTTGCAGAAACACGGTCTGGATTATGTCAGAATGTATTTTAAAGATAAACTGCTTGTCAGTGAAGAAAAAATTTCGTTGTGTCAGGAAACAGAACGAAACGAAAGTTATATTATCAGACAGTCTTCCGATAATTCTTATAGTCTGTATGTTTCCATACCGTTCTGTCCGACAAGGTGCAGTTATTGTTCGTTTGTATCGCAGTCGACTGAAAAGTCGGCTAAACTTATCGACCCTTATGTTGATTTGTTGTGTCAGGAGTTAATCCATACCGCAAAAATTCTGGCTGGTTATCCGCTGAAACTGGAAACCATATATATAGGTGGCGGTACACCGACAACGCTTAACGCAGAACAGCTACAAAAATTATTGACAGTCATTAATCAGTATTTTCCTGTGAACAGCTGTAAAGAATTCACCGTGGAAGCAGGTCGTCCTGATACCATTAATGAAGATAAGCTGAAAGTGATGTTGACCAACCATGTGGACAGAATCAGTATTAATCCGCAGACAATGAATGACGATATTCTTAGAACCATCGGCAGACATCACACCGCACAACAGACCCTGGACGCATTTGCCTTGGCAAGAACAGTCGGATTTACTCATATCAATATGGATTTGATAGCAGGACTTCCGAATGAGAGTTTTGAAAGTTTTCGGCGTACACTGGACACCATTGTCAGACTAAACCCCGAAAGCATAACTGTACATACATTGGCAATGAAACGTTCGTCACATCTTACAGCACAAGGTATGCATATCATGAAAGAAAATGCGGATACTGCCTGTCAGATGCACGACTATTGTCGGACATTGCTGTATGAACACGCTTATGAACCGTACTATTTATACAGACAGAGTCGTATGGTCGGCAACCTTGAAAATATAGGCTATGCCAGAAAAGGATTTTCGGGACTTTACAATGTTTATATTATGGACGAAACACATAGTATCATTGCCTGCGGTGGCGGAGCTGTGACAAAACTGAAGAATAATCATGAGGATACCTTGCAAAGAATATTCAACTATAAATATCCTTACGAATATATCAACGGGTTTGCGGAGATACTAAAACGCAAAGATGAAATCAGAACATTTTTTGATAATTTTCTGTAGAAAATAACTTGAAAAAAACGGCGAAGAAAAAAATTATTAACAAAATAGTAATTGATTATCGTGACGAATAGTGGTATAATCACCTTAATCTTAAAAGCAAAGGAGAGGTTTATATGAGTTTTTTTGATGATGTTGTTGCTAATGTAAAAGTAATCGCTACCAATGTCGGACAGAAAGCCAGTAAAATCAAAGATTATTCAAAGCTCAAATATTCAGAAGTAGGTATCAAGAGCGAAATCACAAAGAAAAAGACAAAACTCGGTGACTATGTTTATGAATGTTCAAAAACGGGTGACATTGACAAGGTCGTCATGGAACAGTTTGTAGAGGAAATCAACGAACTTGAGGAAAATCTTCAGATTACACAGGAAATGATTACCGCTACCAAGAACAAAGTAACTTGTGAGTTCTGCAAAGCTGAAAATGAAAAAGATTCCGTTTACTGTCGCAAATGCGGACAGAAATTAAGAGAAACTGTCGAAGAAGAAACTTGCAGTTGTGAAGAATGTGCCGAGGAAAACGCTGAAGAAAATACAGAAACAGCAGAAACCTGTCCTTGTGCAGAAGCAGTCGAAAAAACGGTAGAGGAAGCCGTTGAAGAAGTTGCTGAAAAAGCAGAAGAAGTCAAGGAAGTTGTCGAAGATATTATATCTGATGTTGAAAAAAAAGTTGAGGAAACTGTCGCAGAAATGAAAAAAGAAGAAGAAACAGCTCCCGCAACAGAGTCTGACACAACATCTGACACAACAGAAGAATAATCATTTACGTCCGAAAAATTAAATATAGTCGACTTGGCGGGTATTGATTATTGATTCCCGCCAAAATTTATGTAAAGACGGTGAAACTTTGGCAGAACAATCTAAACAACAAACAGAGTATATTGATATCAATGACAAATCTTTTCATATTGAAAATTCTTCAAAATCTCGGCCTGATAAAAACGCCAAAGCGAAAAAAGATGGGGAAAAGGGGATAGAACAGCAATCTTTTCTTCAGGGAGCTATGGTATTGACAATCAGTATTGTTATTGTCAAAATTATCGGTATGATATTCAAAGTCATGTTTGCCAATATCGTTGACGGTGTCGGCAATGGTATTTTCAACAGTGCCTATGAATTATACAATGTTATTTTTACTGTCGCTTCGGCAGGGTTTCCCATTGCTCTTTCCCGAATGGTTTCAGAACATATCTCCAAAAAACGTTACAGAGATGTCCGAAGACTTCATGAAATTTCTATTCCGTTTTTTGTCATTACGGGCTTGGTATGTTTTGTCATCATGGTAATACTGAGTGGCTTTTATGCGGAAATGATTGGTAATGACGGTGTAAGACTGCCCGTTATTGCACTTTCTCCGATAGTCCTGTTTGGTTGTCTTATGTCAATTTACAGGGGATATTTTGAAGGCATGAGATACATGGTGCCTACAGCTGTTTCAGAAATTATCGAGGTATCAGGAAAATTGATTGTTGGTTTGTTGCTGTCATCGTTGGTGAACTATTTC
>CACYBZ010000244.1 GCA_902772795.1 uncultured Ruminococcus sp.
GTAAGAGATACAAAAGAGGAAATTTATAAAATAGATGATGAAAAAGTATCAAAAGAAACTTATTGTGCAGAACTGGATAAATTCAAATCATCTGATTACAAATCCGTTTCTTTCGGTGAAACAGGCTACGACATGGTAAAAGAAAACATAAACAAAATTTTAACTGATACAAATTCTGTATTTGGAAAATAATAAGTTAAGATTTATAGTGTAAGCGGATAGCATAAAAACACAAAGTTCAGTGTGGCTTTAATGGTCGTGCTGAACTTTGTATTTTTTATGTCAATCCGAACGAAGTGAGCCTCTCAAAAGTTTTTTGTCCACTTTTTTTCAAAAAAGTGGACAGGATTTTCAAGAGTGCAACCCTTTACACAGATGAGCAGTGATACTTCTGTAGCTACCGTAGCGTCAACAGGTAAAGTTACCGCTAAAAAAGCTGGTACAGCAACCATCACAGTGACCACATACAACGGTAAAACGGCTACCTGTAAGGTAACTGTCAAATAACATATACAACAAAAGGCACTGAGGAAATTTCCTCGGTGCTTTCTTGTTTTGAAAATGACATTGATTCAACTTGCCGTTATATTAGAATATTACAATAAAATTTTATAGCAAAAATCCAGAAATATGTTGACTTTTTAAATTATGCATGGTATTATGTCAATAAAGCTGGTGAATTTCTTTAATAGTGTTCCAGGGGAAATTACCACAAGCCACATCATCACAACAACCGTAACAATACAGATTCCTCTTCATGCTGGTCGGACAGATGACAAACGAAACTCGGAAGCTGTGTGCTGTTATTCAGATGTAAGTTATTTCAGGTTGGTCTTTTGTGATGAAAAACAGGATTTTTTGATTAAGAAAGGGGCGTTTAACGTGGCAGAAGCAAGAGAAATATTTAATATGGTTTGCCGTGCACTGGATTCGCAGAACTGGCATTACAGAAAAGATGAGGACAATCTGCTTGTCAGACTTTCGGTAAGCGGTGAAAACTTTACGGTAGAATTGCTTATTGTTGTCAGGGAAGATTCCAAAGTACTGAGTATTTATTCACCTTTGACATTCAAGGCACCTGAAGAAAAAAGAACTGAAATTTCTACGGCGGTCTGTGTTGCTAACTATGGCATGATTCGTGGTTCATTTGAGTTTGATATCCGAGATGGTGAAATCCGTTACAAGATGGCACAAAGTTACCGATATGACGACATCAGTGAGGACGGCTTCAAAAGTATGCTGGCTCTTGTCTGCAGTGTCGTTGATGACTACAGCGGAAAATTCTTTGCACTGGAAAAAGAATTCCTTTCATTGGAGAAATTTATTGAAGATGAATATTCCTGATTCATTCTGAAACAAGGTCGTTGTGCAGATATTCACTGAATACAACAAAAAAGCTGTATCGCTGAAATGAGAGAGTCAGCGGTACAGCTTTTTGTTTTATGTACTATAAATAAGAAAATGTGAACTACCCATTTTCTAAAGCCAATGGGCTTCCTGCTTCATCGTCCTCGTAACCTACTAACTCCACAGGCTTAAAATCGGGCTGTACCGTCCCTACTGTCGCTATGACAAGGACAAGACAAACCTTTCGTTTTGTCAACCTTAACCCACCGTCTAAAACCAGTGGAATTGCGGTTGTAATTTTTCGAAAATTTCGTTATGCTGTCAGATATGGTTATGTATTTACTTTTTTCTGTAATAGTTATTATATGAATCCACAAATTCTGTGCCGGTATCACGTGCATATATACGAGAACCATTACGGTATATATAAGCACAGTCATTTGCTACGTCAACTACTTCATATTGTTCCAAAGTGCTTTGATCTACCAGATAATCTCCCCGTTTGATATTTCCTGAAGACTGACCTCCGCTAGGCATACCTATTTTCCACAGGAAAGGCAAAAAAAACAAACTTATTTTCATTGCTACACCCCAACCTGTCAAAAACATACCCAAAAACAATGTCGGTCTTAAATTCGTTGGACATTTTATAAAGGCAATAACAAACGTCAGTATAGCTATACCCAAAGCAATGACACAAATCAACGGCTGGCGTAAATCAGGTATTAACAGATAAACTACTCCCATTGTCAATCCGCCGGTAAACAGATACGCAGTAAATCTGCCAAATGCACCCTGGTATTTAAATCTAAGTTTGTTTTCCATGAAAAGTCCCACAATGCCACAAATCAAAACAATCGGTGCCAATATCGGCAATAAATTTTTAATATCCATAATCCATTCCTCACTTTCTGATATGTGTGACTTTTTGACGAAAATGATTTTTGCTACCACAGAATCTTCTGTATCTGCAATATGCTTGCCACTAAAAATACACTATGACAACTTATTTTCACCAAATTCAATTTTGTGTTTTTCAGCAAAGACCGTCAATGATTAAATTCACCTCCTGTACACCGTCTGACATCGTTCAATGTGTCCGACAAAATTAAAAAACACAAAAATTCACGCCTCTATTGTACCATATACCTGTACTCTCATGTCAATAACCAGTTTTTTTAAAAAAATGAGATATATTCTATTATTTATGATATACCATAAATAATATATCTGCTTTTCGTTGAATGTTCGGCACATAAATCCATATTTTATTTTTTATTCGGTCATTGACAAATCCCCTGACTAATGGGATAATAAAAAGGTATGAATTTATCTTTCTGCAAGATAAAATACAACAATAAAGGAGCGATTCCAATGGCAAAAGAACTTGCCAAATCATACAATCCCCGTGATGTTGAAGACAGGATTTATGATTTCTGGGTAAAGGAAAA
>CACYBZ010000245.1 GCA_902772795.1 uncultured Ruminococcus sp.
CTATACGTTTACCAAAACACTTTCTCCCACTACAGCAGCAACTTCCTATACCTGGACGAGCAGTGATACTTCTGTAGCTACCGTAGCGTCAACAGGTAAAGTTACCGCTAAAAAAGCAGGTACAGCAACTATCACAGTAACCACACACAATGGCAAAACAGCTACCTGCAAGGTAACAGTAAAATAATTTTCCGTTTTTCCACATAAATATTATCAAAAATGGGTAAGTTTCATCGCTTGCCCATTTTTGGTTGTCATCAAAAAAGAAATTTTATCTAAAAGAACTTGTTTCTGCATAATTTTTTAATACAAATCTGTTACCACTGTCAATATAGCTATGTCCTCAAATATATAGATGCCAACAATCAAACATTGAAACTTTTTTATGTTCTGACTGTTACTTTCCTATCTACATCAGCAGAGAATAAAGCAGCACAATACCCGGAGGTTGAATATGAATTTATCTGTTGTTATTTCTTCTTACAATCAAAAAGAATTCCTTATTGAAGCAATAGAGTCCTGTTTACAGCAGAATTTTAACGGTTCTTATGAAATCGTTATCGGAGATGACGGTTCTGATGACGGTAGTATCGAAGTTATTAAAGACTATGTTGCCAGATATCCTGACAAATTCAGATACTTTGTCGCTGACAGAAATGATGGCGTTGACATTGTCGGTTTCAGAGCATCTAATATCAGAGAAAAGGCTGTACACCTTTCCCGTGGTGAATATATTATCATTCTGGACGGCGATGACAAATTTATACGCAATGACAGTTTTCAGAAACAAATGGATTTTCTGCAACAGAATCCTCAGTATGTCGCCTGTTATACTGACTTTTCATTATTTACTCTTGATGGAAAAAAAGAAATCAGAACAATCAATTACTCTTACATCAGTACGCCTGTTTTCTGGTCACAGATCTATGTTCACCTTACCTGCTTTATGTTTCGCAGAAAAGCTGTTGACTATTTTATACCGCTTTTTGTCAACGACTGTGCGGCATTATTCTCCATACTTAAGGCCGGTAAAATCTATCATTTATCCGAATCCTCTTTCAGTTACAGACAACTGAACAACAGTATGTATCATTCTTTTTCCAATACAGAAAAATGTACAAGGGAAATTTTAGTTATTCAGGCAATAAAAAACAGCGGAAAATATTGGTTTTCCACATTGGCAAGATACAACCCTCATATTCAGACCGTGTTTCAGAATCGTAGCGAACTTAAACAAGAAAAATATCATAAATATTTCCGCCATACCAACAAATATCCACATGATTATCTGCAAACCTTCAAGGATTATGATAATCTGGGGATTTTCAAAAAATTGTCCGTAAGATGTTTTTTGCTGGAATGTAAAGTTTTCTCCCTGTTTTTCAAGGGTATCCGAATCATTAAAGAACGTAAGGGCGGCAAAAATGTCATGACCTATACTTTTGTGGAATAGTCTGTACGGAAAATTAACGGATTGTTCAAGCATTGGCAAAAAAGAAAAGGTATACTATCAGAAAAATCATGCTGGAGTGAGTATTTATGCCTCAATGGTTATACAAAATCACACAATTCATGTACGGTCGCTACGGAACAGACAAACTCAATTTTACATTGAGCGTCTTTGCCCTTGTTATCAGTCTGATAAATTCCTTATTCTTCCGAAGTCTGCTCATCAGTTTGAGTATGACAGTGATATGGTGTGTCGTTCTGTTCCGTTTTCTCTCGAAGAATATCCCTGAACGACAAAGCGAAAATAAACGTTTTCTCCGCTTCTGTCAACGGATTTCCCCTTACACTCAAAAAGGTGAAAAAATGTTCCGCAAAATAAAAAGCTGGGGAAAGTTACAGTCCATGAAACTGCATGACAGAAAAACACATCGTTATCTTAAATGTCCGTACTGTAAGGCAGTTATCCGTGTACCGTTACGCAAAGGTCACCACACTGTAAGATGTCCGAAATGTCATGAAGACATCAAAACAAACATCAGATTCTGAATTGGCAGGCAGTCCGTTATGATTATTGACGGCTGTCTGTTTTTTATTTTGATTCAGTCATTGACAAATCCCCTGACTAATGGGATAATAAAAAGGTATGAATTTATCTTTCTGCAAGATAAAATACAACAATAAAGTAGCGATTCCAATGGCAAAAGAACTTGCCAAATCATACAATCCCCGTGATGTTGAAGACAGGATTTATGATTTCTGGGTAAAGGAAAA
>CACYBZ010000246.1 GCA_902772795.1 uncultured Ruminococcus sp.
TAGTATGGATTATCGGAAGTGTGCAGAAGAAATCTATAATTTCGTGGGTAAACGGGATAATCTGGTATCCGCCGCACATTGTGCCACCCGACTGCGTCTTGTCACCAACGACAACAGCAAAGTAGATATAAAGAAGCTGGAAAATGTTGACGGCGTAAAAGGTGTGTTCAGTTCCAACGGACAGTTACAGATTATTCTTGGTACAGGTACTGTCAACAAAGTATACGAAGAATTTCTGTCTGTCAGCGGTATGACGGCAGCTACCAAAGCTGATGTCAAAGCCGCCGCCGCCGCAAAACAGCCTTTACCGTTCCGTATGGTCAAGGCACTGGGGGACGTATTTGTTCCCATTCTACCCGCCATTGTTGCGGCAGGTCTGATTATGGGTCTGCTTGAGGGTATGACGAAAATCTGGCCTGATATGGCAAATTCGGGAACATATCAGATTTTCCACCTGTTCAGCAATGCGGCATTCGTCTTTCTTCCCATTTTGGTTGCGGTTTCCGCAGCGAGGGTATTCGGGGGAAATATTTTCTTAGGTGCTGTTATCGGTATGATAATGGTACACACCGACCTTGTCAATGCGTGGAGTGTGGCAAGTCTACTGGAGGCAGGAGAGCAAATCCCACAAGCAGATGTCTGGTTCGGTCTTTACAAAATCAATATGACAGGTTATCAGGGGCATGTCATACCTGTGATTATTGCCGTATGGTTTATGAGTTTCCTCGAAAAGAAACTGCATAAAATCGTTCCCGAAATCATCGACCTCTTTGTTACTCCGCTGGCAACGGTACTGATAACGGGCTATCTGACACTCACGATTTTCGGGCCTGTCTTTTCCACACTGGAAGAGTGGGTGCTGATAGGTATTAAGTGGGTTATCACTCTTCCTTTCGGTATCGGTGCGGCTATCGCAGGAGCTGTATATCCGCTGACGGTTGTCTGTGGTATACACCATATGTACAACACTGTTGAAGTAGGTATGATTTCCAACACCGGGCTGAACACATGGATGCCTATTGCGTCATCAGCAAACTTTGCACAGGGCAGTGCCTGTTTTGCTGTTGCTCTCAAGACAAAAGACAAAAAATTCAAATCCATGGCATTACCGTCCTCACTTTCCGCATTTCTTGGCATTACCGAACCGGCTATTTTCGGTGTCAATCTCCGTCTGATGAAGCCGTTAATCTGCGGTATGATTGGCGGTGCTGTCGGTGCGGCAGTAGGTTCGACAATGGGTATCGGTGCAACCGCCTATGGCGTAACAGGTCTGTTCGGTTTCCTGATTACCACTCAATTCATGTGGCAGTATGCGGTTATGCTGGTTGTTTCGTTTGTTGTTTCGTTTATACTTTCATGGATTACCTATAAGGACAAGCCCACAGAAGAAGCAGAATTGGCAACAGAAACAAAAACCGTTGAAACCATCTCCGCACTTCCCGAAATTACCTGTGAAAAAGGTAAAGTTTATGCCCCCATCAAAGGCAATGTGATTCCTTCCGCAAAAATTCCCGATGAAACCTTTGCCGCAGGCGTACTTGGTGAAGGTGTCGGTATAGAACCTGTACTCGGTGTGGTTTATGCTCCGTTTGACGGAGAAATTTCCTCTACAACCGATACAAAACACGCTGTCGGCATTTCTTCGCCTGATGGTATGGAACTGCTGATTCATGTTGGTGTGAATACAGTGGCGATGAACGGTGACGGTTTTGCATTGTTCTGTGCTGAGGGCGACAGCGTCAAGGCAGGACAGAAACTGATGACTTTTGATATTGACAAAATCAAAGCCGCAGGCTATTCCACTACTACCGCCGTTTTAGTTACCAACAGTGACGATTATGCAGGTCTTACCATTCAGGAGGGTATGTGTGAACCGCTCGACTGTGTGATTACCATGCAGGAATAAACAAAGCATAAACTCGTTATCCGGAACGAACCGAGGTATCAGACCTCCTTTCGCTCCGGGTGACAGACAAATACAGAAATTTCAGATAATCATGCAACTATAAATGAGCAAATTGGAAAAATTGCACAAATATTTGTCATTCCGAACGAAGTGAGGAATCTTTTTTAAGACCCGTAACGAAAGTTCAGGGTGACAAACAGCATATCTTTATTATGCATTATCACGAAAAACAAGAAATTTACTCATTCATAGCATGCAAATTGATATAAAGATAAGGAGAATTTACCATGAAACAATTCAATTACACCATTACCGACCCCGTAGGTATTCATGCCCGTCCCGCAGGTATTCTTGTCAAACTGGTCAAGCCTTTTGCCAGTACCTGTAAAATCACCAAAGGCGAAAAAACAGTGGATATGCGTAAACTCATGGCAATGATGGGTATGGGCGTAAAATGTGGCGACACCGTTACCGTAACCATTGAAGGTGCCGATGAAGATGTTGCTTCTGCCACTATCGAAAAATTCTTTAAAGAGAATTTCTGACAGAAAGCTGCTCCATGTGATAAAAAGGAGGTATGCCTTATGATGGTTGCCACAGGGAAATCTATTCTCAAAGGTATTGCTATCGGAAAAATCAGATTTCTGAAAAAGACACAGGCGAAAATCAGAGATACAGCCACAGATGCCAGTGTGGAACTGGAACGCTTTGAAAATGCCAAAGCACAGGCGGTGGAACAGTTACAGAAATTGTATGACAAAGCCGTTATCGAGGCAGGAGAAGACCATGCCGCCATTTTTGAAATTCACATCATGATGCTTGATGACGACGACTATCTGGACTCCATCACCGAAATGATAAAGACACAGGGCAAATCCGCAGAATATGCGGTAAAGACAACAGGCGAAAATTTTGCCGAAACATTTGCGTCTATGGACGACGAATATATGAAAGCCCGTTCGGCAGATGTGAAAGACATATCGAACCGTGTCGTCAATATTCTCACAGGGGCAGACACAGGGCTTATAGATGACGACAATCCGTTCATTATCGTTGCCGAAGACCTTGCCCCGTCCGAAACCGTACAGCTGGACAAAAGCAAATTACTGGGATTTGTCACCCGACTGGGCAGTACCAACAGTCATACCGCCATTTTGGCACGGAATATGAATATTCCTGCATTGATTGGCACAGAAATCAGTGAAAGCTGGGATGGTAAACTTGCCATTATTGACGGCTATAACAACTGTATCTATATCGAACCTACAGAAGATTTGGTCAAGACACTGGATAAAAAGCGTATCTATGACTTACAGCAGAGAGCCTTGTTACAGGAA
>CACYBZ010000247.1 GCA_902772795.1 uncultured Ruminococcus sp.
AGATAAATGACAAAATGGATTACTATGAGTTGACAGTCGCAGGCTGTACCAGAAAATTACCTTTATGTGAAATTTCACCTGATTTGACTATTGCAGGATTTATCATGTTCGGTGATGTGGAAATCACTGAGGCAACGGCAAAGGCTTTGCTGGAAAGATGTCCTGAACATGATATCGTTATTTCTGCTGAAGCAAAGGGAATTCCGCTTTGCTATGAAATAGCAAGACAGGGCTGCCGCAATTATGTTGTAGCAAGAAAATCAGTGAAACTGTATATGAAAGATATTGTTTCTTTCAAATGCAAATCCATCACTACCGCTAAAGAGCAGACCTTGTATCTGAGCGGTGACGATGTGAAATCACTTGAAGGTAAACGGGTTCTGATTGTCGATGATGTTATCAGTACAGGCGATTCTCTTTTGGCACTGGAAGAACTTGTTAAAAAGGCAGGCGGTATTGTGGCAGGCAAGGCGACCGTTCTGGCAGAAGGTGACGCACAGAACAGGGACGATATTATCTATCTGGAAAAATTACCTGTTTTCAAAAAGTAAGATACAAACGGACAGCAAAAATTTGCTATGGCAAATTTTTACAAAGAGTTTTGTCCAACTTTTTCAAAAGTTGGTGGGGTCAAGGGGCAACGCCCCTTGTGGGATTTTCAAGGGCAACGCCCTTGAACAACAGAAATGAGTGAGGAAAATTGAAAGCAGTATTTTCGGTTACAGGGCTTTGTTATATGCTGGGACTGATGACGGCTATGCTGTTTCCCGAATTCTTTTCGCCTGTTATTATCGGAATTATTTTTTTCAGTGTGTTGGTTGCCTGGTTCTATCGGGCAGCCAACAAAATTTCTGTGCTTGTCGGACTGCTTTGTATCGTTATCGGAATGTTTGCTTATACTGTTGTTCGTGATGAAAAAATCAGATTGGTGCAACCGCTGTATAATCAGAAGGCTACTGTTACCGCAAAGGTTACCGAAAGACGCTTCCATCAGAACGGCAGGATTTTTTATACCCTTTGTACGGAAAAAATTGTTCCTGAAACGAAAATCCCTTGTATACAGAATCTCAGACTGAATATTGTTACCAAAACAGATTTCTATGCTGAACTGCATGAAACGGTCAAATTTGATGCTTCTTTTTCGCCATATCGTTCTGATACATCGTATGGATTTGATTCGTTTGCAGGTGGTTGTTATGTCAAAGCGTCTGTGATTTCCCAACAGCCTGAAATCCTTGCCCAAAATTCTGAGGATACCTTTTTTTCTGTATTACGTTGCCGTATTCAGTCGCAACTGAAAAAATATTTCAGTCTGAAACAGTCAGGGTTGCTGTACGCTTTGTTACTGGGCGATAAGTCTGAACTTGATGGAAATATCCGCAGTCATTTCCGAACAGCAGGTATCAGTCATATTATTGCTGTGTCGGGGTTACACCTTTCTATTATTGTCGGGTGTGCTTTCTGGCTTTTGAAAAGAATTGTCCGAAAACCGCTGTTTGTGTCAGGAATTACCATAGGCTTGATTCTGTTTTATGTGTTTCTTACAGATTTTCCTTATTCGGTTGTTCGTTCGGCAGTAATGAACATTCTTGTTTTGCTGGCGTTGATGTTACACCGAAAAACAAATGCACTCAACAGTCTGGGACTGGCAGGATTATGTATTACCCTTGTCAATCCGCTTGCCATAGGGAATATTGCCTTATTGATGTCGTTTTCGGCAACATTCGGTATCATCGTTATGCAGAAGACGGTCAGCTGTTTTGTCAAAAGATTGTTTTTTCTTCCTGACAGTTTTTTGACAAGATTTCTGAAAAAGCTCGTTTCTTATCTGGCAGAATGTATAAGCGTATCTGTTTCGGCAGTGACATTTACTATGCCTGTCATGATTTTTGTATATAAAAAATTCAGTGTCTATTTTATATTGTCCAATCTCATCACAACAGCGGTTGCTCCTTTTCTGATTGTTGTCGGGTGGATAGTGGTCTTGTTGTCGTATGTTCCGTTTATGGCATTTGTCAACGACATTCTTGTGTTCTTTGAACAGTATTTATGTGACTTTGTCATCAGAACAGCGGAAAAAATTTCTGCTTTGCCACATTCCAGTGTCAGTCTGGATAACTTTTATGTAGAACTTTCTTTTGTCTGCGTGTTTGCCGTAGTGATGATATTTTTCGTGCTGGGAAATTTTCATATACAGGAAAAAGGACATTGTATGATACTGTGTGTGGCATTGATAACGGTTATTTTGTCTTTCGGCTATTTTATGGACAGGAAAACACTGACATTTCATATTTCGGGAAATGCCAATGGAATTTCCGTTGTGGAAAGTGATTTTGATACAGCTGATATTCTGCTTTGTGGTGGCGATAACTATCATTATGACGACGTTGAAAATAATTTTTTTGACAAGGAAATTCATTCTTTGTTTGTGTTTGGTGACAAAGCATATTTCAGCAACTATGCTATGAAAATTACAGAAAATTATTCTGTCAGAAATATCGTCACCTACACCGACAAGGAAAACTATCATTATCTTTCCCCTGAAAACAATATTACCGCTGTTGCACAAGACGGAAAGATTCATTATGAAAAATATACTCTGAGAACATTCACCGTTAACAAGAAAAACTGGTGTTATATTGATATGCTGGACGGTACGGGAATTCTGATTGCACCACAAAAAGCGGATTGTAACGATGTTCCCGAACTCTACAGAAAAGTTCATACCGTAGTTCTGAATAAAGGCTGTCAGAACAGCGATGTCATTTCAGCCGAAAATGTATTGATTTGTAACGGCTGGCAGAATTTTGTAATACATAAGTCATTCAGCGGAGGAGTAAGCGTATGGCAAAAATGAATGAGTCCGAACTTAAACAGGATATCAGGGACGGATTTGTCCGAAAAATCTACTATCTTTACGGCGAAGAAAAAATGTTGGTTTCCCTCTATACCAGAAAAATCAAAGAAAAACTGATGGGGAAAAATCCGTCAGATTTTAATTGCCATATTTTCAATGAAAACAGTACGATGGAAGATATTATCCAGTCACTGGATATTATTCCGTTCAGTGCCAATTACAATTACGTCGGTATTGATGATTTCAATGTGGAGAAAGTCGCAGAAAGTGACTTTAAATTTTTTCTGAAAGCTCTTGAGGACATTCCTGACGGTACAGTATTGGTCATTGCTATGAAAACAGTCAGTCCGACAGGGAAAAAGG
>CACYBZ010000248.1 GCA_902772795.1 uncultured Ruminococcus sp.
CAAAGGAAAAACCGTCAATACGGACGATATCAGTATATTGAACAACAATTTTTCTTATATCAGTGATACGCAGTTTCAGGTTATCAATGCCAGCGGGGGACTGCTGGCAAATAAACGGATTAAATACTCTTCACCGGCTATGGTATCCAGCGGAAATTACAATCTGATATATGATACAGAGGGAACAGGCTATCGGATAGAAACATCAGCCAATACGGTATTTGAAGGCAATGTGGAAGACACCATCTATTCGGCGGTAATAATGAATAACGGCAGTTATGCCATACTGTCCAAAAAAGACGGGTACACCTCGAAACTGACGATTTTTGATAAAGACCATACAAAAAAGTATGCCTACTTTTTTTCGGAATGTTATGCGATTTCCATATCGCTCAACAAGAAAGCAGACAAAGCAGTGGTATGTGGCCTGGATGCTATGAAAGGAAGTATTGTTTCGAGAGTCTATGTACTGGACTGTTCCGAAAAAGAACCTGTGGCAAAGATTGATTTTCCCAACACAACGACTTATAAAGTCAGTTTTCTGGACAACGGGAATGTGGCACTGATAGGAAATACATCAGCAATGATTATTACGAGTGACTATCAGAACAAGTATGAATTCACTTATAACGGGTATAATCTTATCAACAACAAAATTACGGATAAAGGAATGGTACTTGCCCTGTCGCCGTTTGCGGACGGAAAAAGCTGTGAAATATGGAATATTACACAGAACGGTACAGTACATACCATCAAATCAGGAAAAACGGTTATCGGTATGGACAGCTACAATGATTATGTGGCATTGTTGGGAAACAATCAGATATCCATATTCGATGTCGGAAAAGAACAGTTGATACAGGAATATGATGCAGGAATAGATGCGAAGAACATTCTTTATTTTGACGAACATACGATTTATGTTTTAGGGGCAAGTGAAATCAGACAGTTGAAAGTAGAATAAAGCAGAGAATAAAAATTTACAATTTGATGATTGTAATTCAAAAAATGATATGTTATAGTACTATCGTTACTTTAACAGAAAGGGTGAGGCAAGATTGTAATGACAGTGAATTGGTTTGATTTCGTTTTGTTAGCCGGCATAATTGTCGTTGCGGTACGAGGTTATTTCAGAGGGGCGATAGGGTTTCTGATATGGTCAGTCGGAGGAGTGGTATCAGCGTTACTGTCACGTTTTCTAGCAAAGAATATTGCTCCGTGGATTTACGATAATTTTGTCAGGCGGAGTATCGAAGAAAAGGTAACGCAGATTATCACAGAAGTATTTCAGCAGGGAATGGACAGCATAGGTGACAGTATTTTCAATACCATGCCGTCTTTCATGTGGCAGTTTACCGACTATGACGATGTTGTATATGCTCTCGACAGCGTAACAGGAAACAGTGTGGAAGAAATTTCTGCATCGGCAACGGAAATTGTCAGCCGTATTGTTGAACCGATATACATTACGATTATCGGAGCAGTGATGACCATTATTCTTTTTCTGATTTTCAATATAGCCATTGGCATTGTGTGCAAGCTGACAGGTGTTTTCAACAAGATACCGCTTGTAGGAGGTGTCAACCGTGCGTTGGGTGTAGGTCTGGGAGCATTGTACGGATGTTTTCTGGCATGGATACTGGCTTGTGTGATAGCCATTATAGCTCCTGTTTTCGACCGTGACGGAGTATTCCGGGAAAAAGTAGAAGCAGGTTCGTTTGTTTTCAATGCCGTCAATAAGAATGCAGAAGGCATCTATTTCAGCAATGATGACGAAACGGACGGAGAGGAGGAAAATTATCAGAATAATGACGGATATGATGAATACAACGGATATACTGACGGCGGGGAAGATTACGACGAATATTATTAAGAAAAGAGGAATGTTCGATGTCACGATGGGAAAGCAAGTGTGTTATATTGAAGAACAGTGAGAAAGAACATTCTGAAATGATATTCACTATTCCGAATCTGTTATCGGTTTTCCGTATTTTATTAATCATTCCGTTTACGGTAATGTTTTTTCTGAATCATGTGGTCACTTCTTTTGTCTGCATTGTTATGTCGGGAATCAGTGACGGACTTGATGGATTTCTGGCGAGGAAGTTGCATCAGACCTCCGCATTAGGCAGATTGCTTGACCCGGTGGCCGATAAGCTGACATTACTGGCAGTCATGATATGTCTGGCGTTTCGGATACCTGAGATCTTGCCGTTTACAGTGATACTGATTATCAAAGATTTATTGATGATTGGCGGAGGAAGTTATCTTATCAAAAGAGGAGTCACCATACCGTCAGCAAAATGGTACGGTAAAACGGCCACAGTTACTTTTTATTTTTCCATGACAGCGATAGTGTTATACAGGGAACTGTTGGGGTATCAGATGGAAAAAGTAACGGCAGTTCTGTTTGCTGTTACGGCAGGCATGATGCTTTTTGCACTGCTGAATTATATCCGTCTGTTTTTTCTGCTGATGAAAGAGAAGAAGCTTCAACAGCTTTGAGCGGTAACAGGAAAGTCTTTAAGTTTACAGAGAAATTATTTTGATAAAGGAGTAAGGCGTATATGCTTTGTAGCAAATGTAACAAACGTCCCGCAGTAGTGTTTGTGTCAGACAGTTCAGGAAATAATCAGAAGGGTTATTGTCTGAGCTGTGCCAATGAAATGAATATAAAGCCCATCAAGGATATTATGAAAACGATGGGAATTACTGATGAACAGCTGGAAACCATGCAGGATTCCATGGATAACCTTATCAATATGAACGGGGGAGAAATGCCCGGTTTAGGTGACCTGATGGGAAATGCAGAAATGGGTGAAATGTTTTCTGATGACGATGATGACGACAACCCTGACAAGTTTTCGCAGGGTGGTGCACCGACATTTCCTTTTGGTATTTTCGGCGGAAAACAGCAGAAGGAAAACAGCAAGCAGTCCAAAAAAGGAAAGAAAGAATCGAAACATAAACATATTGATGCCTACTGTACCAACCTGACAGAAAGAGCAAGGGAAGGAAAAATTGACAATGTTATCGGCAGAGAAAAAGAAATTTCAAGAGTAATCCAGATTCTTTCCCGAAGAACAAAGAACAATCCCTGTCTGATAGGTGAACCCGGTGTGGGTAAGACGGCAATCGCTGAGGGTCTGGCAATCCGGATTGCCAAAGGAGAAGTGCCTCAAAGACTGAAAAACAAAGAAATTCAGTTGCTGGATCTTACTTCGCTCATTGCAGGAACGCAGTTCCGGGGACAGTTTGAAAGCCGTATCAAAGGGCTTACCGCTGAAGTGAAAGCAGCAGGAAACATCATTCTTTTTATTGACGAGGTACATAACCTTGTCGGAGCAGGTGACGCAGAAGGAACAATGAATGCTGCCAATATTCTCAAGCCTGCCCTTTCCCGAGGAGAAATTCAGGTTATCGGGGCGACGACATTCAACGAATACAGAAAATATATCGAAAAAGATGCGGCACTGGAAAGAAGATTTCAACCGGTAACCGTCAATGAACCGTCCGTAAAAGATACCATTGACGTTCTTGGCGGTGTAAAGAGTTATTATGAGAAACATCATCGTGTA
>CACYBZ010000249.1 GCA_902772795.1 uncultured Ruminococcus sp.
AAGCAGGATTTTAAAGGGCGGCAGCCCTTAAACAGAAGCAGGATTTTAAAGGGCGGCAGCCCTTAAACAGAAGCAGGATTTTTAAGGGTTGAATACTATGGACGATAAAATAAGAAAATGGATTAGAATAGTGATTGTGCTTATTGGAATAGGGATTTTGGTTTATCCGTCACTGAGTGAATTTTTAATGGAACGAAATTCCAGTCGTGCGATTGCTGTATATGATGATACGGTCAGTAAAATGCAGGAGGAAAAATTAAATGCTATGTTTGAAGAAGCAGAAGCCTACAACAAAAGACTGGTTTCTTCAACAGGGTATGAAAAACCCCCTGTCAATGCAGAGGGAAAACCGATAACGCCCGAAAGCTATAACCGTATTCTGAATGTGGAAAACAATGGTATGATGGGATATATCACCATTCCTAAATTAAATGAAACCATACGAATTTTTCACGGAACAGAAGAAGCTGTCTTGCAGGTTGGTGTAGGACATCTGGAAAGTACATCACTTCCTGTCGGAGGAGCAGATACCCACGCCGTATTGTCAGGACACAGAGGGTTGCCGTCCGCCAATCTGTTCACCGACCTTGACAGACTGGAAAAAGGCGATATTTTTTACATCAAAATTCTGAACAGAACATTTTGTTATGAAATCGACCAAATTGTTACGGTGTTGCCGAGTGACACCAAAGAGCTTGCTATTCAGAAAGGCAAAGACTATGTAACCCTTGTGACTTGTACGCCATACGGTGTCAATTCCCATAGACTTTTAGTCAGAGGACGGCGGACAGATTTTGATGAAACACAGGATATTCCGATTTATCACAGTACCGTAGAATTAGACACATTCTGGTCAAGATTACCTGTTCAGTACAGACATATGCTGACAGGTGTAGGTGTCATTATCGTATTTTTAATTTTTTGGACTTCAGGAAAACTGATAATCAGACGAATAAAGAAAAGGAGGGAGTCCTGATGAAATATCGTAATCAAAATCAAAGAAAAATTTGTCTGTGTCTGTTGTCAGGACTTCTTTTCTTTATGATGAGTATACTGACGTTGTTTTCCGCCTATGCAGAAAATAACAGATACAGTCTGACGCTTCATTGTGAGGCTGAGGGCGACAAACAGACAACAGCCATAACGAATGATGAATTTGCTATTATCAACATAGCCGATGTGACCATAGATAAAGCCGAAAATACGTATAATCTTCATTATGTTACTCTGGAAAAATACAAGAACGACGTTCCGCAGTGGGAAGACATTTCCGCATCTCAGATGCGGGACATGGCGGAAAGACTTTCCAGAAAGGTACAAAGTAAGGATTATCTTGATATACAGACAACTGACAGCAAGGGAAATGCCGTTTTTTCGTCTTTGCGTGGCGGTTTATATCTTGTCATACGCACAAGGACGACAAACGCTGACTATATTTTTGAACCGTTTATTGTGAGTGTTCCGCAGACAGTCAATGGAATTCTGACAGAAGATGTTGTTTCTTCGCCGAAATTTGAACAGAAGAAACCTGTTATTCCGAAAGATCAGCCTGTTGTTCCGAATACACCGTCCACGGTAGTGACAACAACGGGGAACAACGGAGATTATCTGCCTCAGACAGGTCAGATAGTCGTACCTGTTTTTATCTTTCTGGGGTTGGGTGTCGTGTGCGTGACAGCAGGAATAATCTTATATATAACAGGAAAAAACGATGAATAATAAGAGAAAGTTTTCAAAGAAGAAATTAGGAAAAAATCTGTTGATAGCAGGGATAGTGTACCTTTTACTGGCACTATCCCTTTTTGCCTATAACAGAATAACGGATTTTCGTGCAGGAAAGTTTTCCGAAAAAGTGATGGAGGAAATGTCAGAATATATACGGTCTGAAAATACGAAAAAGCCAGAACAGCACAATCAGGATACAGACAAAGGAATTGAGGAAAGCAGAGAAAATCAGGCAGTAAGATTTGAGGGATATGACTTTATCGGGTATCTGACAATAGAAAAATTGTCATTGAATCTGCCCATCATGTCAGACTGGAATTATGACAGGCTGAATATTTCGCCGTGTCGTTATTCAGGAGGGGTAAAAACTTCTGATTTAGTCATAGCAGGTCATAATTACAGCAGTCATTTCGGAAATCTTTCCTATCTGGAAAAAGGGGATATCGTGCTTTATACCGATTTTTCCGAAAATACATATCGCTATCGTGTGGAACTCATAGAAGTTCTTCTTCCGGATGAAACAGAGAAGATGTCAGCAGGAAAATACGATTTGTCGTTATTTACCTGTAATCTCAGTGGACAGGCAAGAGTAACAGTACGGTGTAAGAAGGTGAATTTATTTCGTTAGCAGTCTTTTTCAGCAAAGACGATATTGACAGGACGGCAGATTTTGTGCCGTCTGTTTTTTTGGAGATTGCATTTTTCCAGAAAACAAGGTGATTATCTTACTGTAAAACAGTTGAAACAGAAAAAAATATATGGTAAAATATCACATAAAGAAATAAATGTTTACGGAAAACAGTTCATTACAGGCAGAAAGTCAGTCCGCAGACGTTTCATAACAAGCCGGTGGCAGATGGGATTGCGTGAATAAAAAATATTATATTTTATACAAAAATGTTGACAAATAGACAAAAAATAAGTATAATGTCGATAAAGAATTATGTATTTTCTGAGGGTTAAAACAGTGGTACAGAAATGATGTAATTCTTAAAAAATATTTTGGAGGCGTAATAAAAGCATGAAAGAAACCTATTCGTTGACAGCGGCACAGAATATGCATTATCAATGGATAAAAGAGTACAAGACACAGCAAGTGTCGGGACTGAGCATTGTTGCCGCTTTTCAGGCAGATATTGATATTCCGTTGCTGAAAAGAAGTATAGAACTTGAAAAAGAAAGATACTCCTGTCTTAGACTTCGCTTTACTAAACCGGACGAGAACGGAGAAATACAGCAGTATATTGCGGAGTGTGAGCCTGAAGAGTTTGTGGAAAAGGATTTCACAGGTATGACCATGCAGGAAGCGGACAATATCATGCAGCACTGGGCTTATGAAACATTTGACGGTGACGATATCCCGATGTGTGAATTCCGTATAGTCAGGCTTCCCGACAACTATACAGGGTTCTTTGTCCACATGGATCACAGACTTAATGACTCCGTTGGTGTTGCCGTAATGGCTACGGATATCATGAATCTGTATAAACACCTGAAATTCGGTGAAGACTATCCTGCCCCCCTGGCAGATTTTGAAAAGGTGCTTGTTGCCGACCTCAAAAAAGCCGCCAATGAAAAGCGTCTTGCCAAAGCAAAGCATTTCTGGGACGAACAGCTTGACACTCTGGGAGAGCCGTTGTATTCAGATATACAGGGACCCTCTGTGCTGGAGAAAGCCCGTAAAAAGCATAATGATCCCAATCTGAGAGCAGCCGATATTGAAAGAAAAGAACTTTTTGTGGCAGTAAAGGATTATCAGCTTGAAGTTGACAGTATGCAGCGTGCCATCAATTTCTGTCTGTACAATCAGATATCGCCGACCAATCTTCTGCTTCTTGTCATCAGAACGTATCTTTCCAAGATGAACAACGGTCAGGAAGATATTACCGTAGAGAATTTTATTTCCAGACGTTCCACACGTGACGAACTGACATCAGGCGGCAGCCGTACAATCTGTTTCCCGTGCAGAACGGTAATATCAGGAGATACCACCTTTATTGATGCTGCAAGAAAGATACAGAACCATCAGAACCATCTGTATATGTTCAGCGGATATGACCCTGAACGGATAAGGGCGGAAATGAAGAAACGCTACAATACGCCTGATGATACTACCTATGTCAGCGTATATCTTACCTATCAGCCTCCGATGAATACAAAAGACCTTAATCCGAATGCGGAAAAAATGCCTGTTTATGTCAAATGGTTTGCCAACGGTGCCGCTACCAAAAAAATGTATCTTACTGTTTCTCACCTGCCCGACAGAAAGCTCAATTTTTCCTATCACTATCAGACGGCAGAACTGACAGAAAAAGATGCCGAGAGAATGTATTATTACATGATGCGTATTTTGTTCAGAGGTATTGAAGACCCGGGCAGAACACTTTCCGAAATTATTGATATGGTATAACAGAAAGGAATTTAGTTATGGAACAGAAATTTAAAGAAATCGCAGAACGTTATTGTTCATTGAAAGCAGAAGATATTACCGACGACATGAACCTGCGTAGTGACCTTGGTCTGAGTTCTCTTGATTTAATGACCCTGCTGGGGGATATCGAAGATGAATTTGACATTGAACTGGATTTTGGCGAAGATGAAAGCAAGCTTGCGGGTATTGTGACAGTGGAAGACGCTATTAACTTAGTCAAGGAGTATATGGACTAAGTCGGGGGGAAGGATATATATGACAAAAACTATCTATACGATGTGGAAAAGATGTGAAGCAAATTATGCCGATCTTCCCGCAGTACGCTGGCTTGTCAAAAAGGAAGTAAAGGAGTGCACATACGGTGAATTGGCTGCCGTTGTGACAGGAATAAGGAAAGGCTTTGCTGCACAGGGATTTTCTCATAAGCATATTGCCCTTATCGGTACCAGTTCTGTAGAATGGATTGAAGCATATCTGTCTGTTGTCACGAGTGATAATGCAGCCGTTCCGATGGATTCAGGTCTGCCTGCGGAAGACCTGACAGACCTTGTTTACCGTTGCGATGCAGAGGGTGTTTTTCTTGATGAAAAATTTGTTTCCCTTGTTCCCGAAATAAAAGCGAACTGTCCGAAAATCAGAAAAATCTGGATACTTTCAGGAGAAGCGGCAGAGGGAACAGAAACCGTTGCCGACCTTATCGCTGACGGCGAGAGATGTGACGAACCTGCACCGCCTGAGGAAGAAGATGTATCTATGATTGTGTATACTTCCGGCACAACAGGAAAAAGTAAAGGTGTCATGCTTACGCAAAGCAATTTGTATTCCAATATTGAAGCGGTTCTTTACGATGAAGACCCCGGACTGGTATTTCTGAGTGTTCTTCCCGTTCATCATGCTTTTTGTCTGGTAATGGACTGGCTCAACGGTTTCTGGATGGGTTCGGTATTATGTATAAATGACAATCTTCGGCACATGATAAGAAATATAGGCATATACCAGCCTGATGTCATGCTGATGGTACCGCTTATGCTGGAAACCATCTACAAGCGTCTGAAATCATTCGGGGCAGAAGTTCCTCCGCAGATACTTGCGGGTAAGTTGTTTGGTACGAAACTTACCCGAATCTTTACCGGCGGTGCTCATCTTGACCCGTACTATATTGATGAGTTTGAAAAATACGGCATAAAAGTCTATGAAGGCTATGGTATGTCGGAGTGTTCGCCTGTCATCACGACCAACAAGGAAGGAAACTGCAAGAAAGGTTCTATCGGAAAGCCTCTTCCGAATGTCGAGGTAAAATTTGAAAACGGTGAAATCCTTGTCCGTGGCACAAGTGTCATGAAAGGTTACTACAAGATGGAAAAAGAAACCAGCGAAACACTCAAAGACGGCTGGCTGCATACAGGCGACAAGGGCTATATGGACGAAGACGGTTTTATTTTTATCAATGGCAGAGTCAAGAATCTGATTATTCTTTCCAACGGAGAAAACATCTCTCCCGAAGAAATAGAGGGAAAACTTGCTCTGAATGACCTTATTGATGAGATTATTGTCACAGGTGAAGATAATCTGCTCACTGCACGTATCTATCCCGAAAAGGAACTTGTTGCTGATATGAGTGAAGAAGAAATAGCAGAGGCTCTGCAAAAAATCCTTGATGAATACAACAAGTCACAGCCGACCTATAAGCAACTTTCAAGACTGGTGGTAAGAAAAAATCCTTTCCTGAAAAATGCTTCCAGAAAAATCATTCGCCATGAAGTATTAAGAGATGAACCAATTGTATGAGTAAACTGACAGACCTTTCTGAAACAAGATATACCCATATTTCAGGCACAGATAATCTGCCGCTCAGTGTTCTCCGCATAGAACCTGAAGACCCCAAAGCCGTAAAGGGTATCGTACAGATAATACACGGAAAAAATGAACATAAAGGACGCTATACCGTATTTATGCGGTTTCTGGCAAGACATGGATATATTACCGTTGTCAATGACCATCGTGGACACGGTGAGAGTGTCATCGACCCTGATGACAGAGGATATTTTTATCAGGGCGGTTCAGATGCACTGGTAGAAGACATTCATGAAATCACACTGGAGATTAAAAGATATGCTGCTGAAAAATGTGGCAGAAACAATCTTCCGATGATACTGCTTGGTCACAGTATGGGTTCTTTGGCAGCACGTTGCTATATCAGAAAATATGATGCAGATATCAGCAAACTGTGTCTGACAGGTTCTCCGTCCAGATCGGAAAGAATAACACAGGGATTGCAGGTTCTGCATATTCTCAAGAAGATGGAGGGAAAACGGTCACGTTCTTTGCTGGCAAAGAAGCTGATTATGGGCGTATCTTATGAACGCAAGTTCAGAAAAGAAGGTTTGAAAAATGCCTGGACGAATTCCGAAAGAAAAGCGGTAGTAGAGCATAATAACGACCCGTTGTGTAAATTCAACTTTACACTGAGCGGTTACGAGGAGATGCTGAAAATGGCAGAACTCGCCTATGCGGGAAATTATGTTCCCCGTAATCCTGACATGGCTGTATGTTTTTTTTCAGGTGAGGACGACCCGTGTGCCTTATCCCGTCAGAAATTCATTGAAGCAATGCAACTGATGAAAAACATTGGATATACCGATGTGCGTTGTATATTGTATAAGGGTATGCGTCATGATATTCTGCACGAAAAAAACAAAATGCGTGTATATAACGATATTCTCCGCTTCATCGAAGCAGTCAGAAAAGCTGACAAGAGCTGACCTGAACGGCAAAAAAATCAACGGTTTTATCCTGTTATATCAATGACACACTTTCCTGTCCATACGCAACAGCGTAGGGGGAAAGTGTGTCATTTTGTTGCGAAGAAATGCAGTCATTCTGTCAGAAAACAGAGTAGTTGTATGGTTTACCGTCTTTTTCCTCTGCTTTTGTGCGGATAACATAGAACATCTGAAATATTTCAGGTTCGTTCATGATATTGTCTTTAAGTTTAAGGATTCGTCTTTTGCCCGTGCGTCTGTCCAGTATGGCAAATATACGCACAAGCATATTATCGTTTTCCAGACTTTTTTCTATACATTGATTATCAAATTCATAGAAAGCGGAATAAAAACATCGTTGGTCAAACTGTCCGTATCTGATGGCGGTATCGTCCATATACGGAAATTCCCGATGTAATCTTGTTGCCAATGTTTCATCTTTCGGAAGAAGTTTTGCTTTACTGTATTGTTCCATGTAACTCCCTGCGATTATCTGTTTCCCGTCCAGAAGAATTGCTGCTCGTCCTTCGTGGTCAGGACATCTGCCGTATGATGTGGCAAAATAACGGATTCTTCCTTTTAGAGATTCGGCAAGATATTCATGTTCTAACTTATATCTGATTTTCGACCAGGTGTGCATAATTTCATTCTCCTGTAGGGGGTTAACTGCCAAGATACATCTCGAAAACTTTCCAACGTATAGCTATGACAATGAAAAGTTTTGTCCACTTTTTGAGGAGTGGTGGGGTCAAGGGACAAAGCCCCTTGTGGGATTTTTAAGGGCGAAGTCCTTAAACGCATAAAAATTCAAACAAAATTTGCGTAAGCAAATTTTGAGAGTAACTATCTGAAACTATCTGACTTTCAACTGCACAGGTGGAAAACTTTTCAGTTCCATACGACTTTTGCCTTACTGTTCCAGTCGGAATTCCATTCTGACGGAGCACTATTTTTTCCTTTTACGATAATCGTCTGTTCTGCCGTCCATTTTCCGAAAGCACCGTCAGCAATGGTAGTTACACTTGAGGGAACAGTAATTTCCCTGACGGCTGTACAACCCGAAAAAGCTCCGTTACCGATTGAGGTCAGACCTTCTTCCAGACGGACACTTTCAAGGGCAAGACAGCCTATGAATGCCGATGTACCGAGATATCTGACTTTTGAGGGAATATTTATCCGTTTGAGAGATTTACAGCTGTTGAACACCATATCTTCCAGTTCAAATACGGTATCAGGCAGGTCAAACGTTTCGAGGCTTGTGCAGTAATAGAAAGCACTTTCTTCTATTTTTTCAAGTTTTGGGGGAACATTCAGCTGAGAAAGTTCATAACAGGAGAAAAACGCATCAGGGCCTATACTTTTCACGGAATCGGGAATTTTCACACTTTTAAGTTTAAGGCAGTTCTTGAAAGCCCCTTTCGGTATTCTTTCGATGTTGCCCTGAATGCTGACGGTTTCCAGCTGTTCACAGTTCATAAAACATTCCACGCCGATATATTTTACAGACTGCGGTATATCGGCATTTCTGAGCTGAGTACAGTTGTTGAACGCAAAATCACCGATGTGTGTTACCGTATCGGCAAGTACAATTTCTTCTGCATTACAGTCACCGAAAGCACCGTCACCCACAGACGTTATGCCACTTTCGATGATAATTTTCCTGATTTCGTCCTTGTGGAATGCCCAGCCGATCAGATGTTCATCAGCGTTATAGATTTTTCCGCTGCCACTGACAGTAAGTGTACCGTCCGCATCAAGAGTGAAAGTCGCATTGTAGCCACATTCGTTACTTTCCATAATATCTTCAAGCTGTTTATCTTTGGAATTGCTGTCTGTATGTCCGAGTTTTGTTATCAGTGAACAGCCTGTCACAGAGAAAACGAGGCAACCGACAAGAATGAAACAACCGCAGACTTTCAGTATACTTTTTTTCCGTACAACGTTTTTTTGGTGATGCAGATAATCCGACAGGGAAGTATCTTTTTCCGTAAAAGAAAATAACATAGTGATTCCTCCGTTTCATTGATTTTGTAAATAAATGGCAGACAACAGAAATGATGATATGTTGTCTTTTTCTGTTACTTTCAGATATGGATAACAGTTCCCGTACGGATATACGAAATATTGCCATGAAAGAACGGCTGTATATATTCATACTGTGCTTTTCCCGTACAGTGACCGACATAATACTGAATAGGATAAGAGGCAAGACATTCGGCATATTGTTGTAAGCGGAAACAGCCGTCTTTGTTCAGGGGAATATCTTTGAAATGCAGTCCGCCTATCATGACATCAGGTCGGAAAAAGCTGATGATATTGATAATGCCTTTATGGGAACAACCGCTGAACAGAATTTTCTTTCCGTTTTCTTCGATAATGAGATACTGTTCATGGCGAAAATCTTCGGGAAAGGTCTTGTCCTGTATTTTCACAGAAAGTCCGTGTGGTTCTATGGGATAGCGTAACAGGGAATTATCTATGGTGCAGAGCGTGATATTATCCCGTACAGAGTATGTACCGTCTGTGAAAACAAGACGGTCAGATTTTCGGATTGCAGGGTCAAGACCGATATATTTTTCCTTGTTATAGTGTTGTCCGAAAGCGTCTTTATGAAGGAATACGGGGGCTTTGTGATTGACTGCCAGAAATCTGAGCAATCCTCCGCCATGGTCATAATGTCCGTGGGAGAGTACGGCAAAGTCGGTATCTTCCAGACGGACACCTGTTTTTACAGCATTGTCCGCAAAAGCTTCGGACTGTCCCGTATCAAACAAAATACGGACATTTTGGGTTTCAATATAAAGGCTGATACCGTGTTCACACAGAAGACAGTCACATTCGGAGGTGTTTTCTACCAGAACAGAAATTTTCAAAGATGATGCACTCCTTATCACAGAGGACAAATAAGATATCCTTATGTTTTATTCTAACATATATTTTGTGTCTGTTCAATCATTTTTGACGGATATTTTTACCACGACAGGAAAACAATGGCAGAACACATCAGAAAATTACTGATAAAATCATTGACATATTATGTCAGTGGTTTTCTACCTGAGGGGTTAAAAATCAAATCGTTACTGACAAAATTTGCCTGTACAAATTTTGTCAGGAGTTTTGTGTGTTTAAGGGCGCTGCCCTTAAACATCCCACAAGGGGCTTTGCCCCTTGACCTCACAAGCCTTTGAAAAGGCTTGACCGAAACTTTTCATTGTCATAGCTACAGGTTGTTTTTCTATCTTTACGTATTTCAGAAAATCATGCCAACCGCTCAGATGGGTGGTTTTCCGAAATCACATTTTTATGTTGCATTTCCCAAATTCTTTACACAGCGATAAATTTATTGAAATTTTGTATAAACTGTTGTAAAATAGAAGCAGTCTGTACAGAAGTATATGCTTTATGGTACGGCAGAGTTTTTTTTATCTGAAAGGCGGTAGCAGGGAAATTAAGGTTATGTTAATGAACTACAAGCGTGAACATTTCCTGTTATAAGATTTCATCAGATTTTAAAGAAAGTGTTCCGATACAGATGGAACAGGGGAGGAGGTTACCTCCGTTTGCGGTAAAAGAGAAACATTGAAGATCGGTGAGCAGGACGCTAGGAAACAGACTACTGACAAATTTGATATATTTCACAGTCAGGAAGTCGGTAA
>CACYBZ010000250.1 GCA_902772795.1 uncultured Ruminococcus sp.
CAATATGGGTATATTTGTTCATATTTTAAGTAGCAGAACCGAAAATATTTCTACCGCTCAGGTAGAAATATTTGCAAAAACAAATTTTTGGACTTTTACGATTGGAGGAATGAACGTGAAATATGAGGTTGTCAATGCAACACTGATAAAAAAAGAAGAAATTGCCAAAGGGATTTTTGATTTTTTACTGGAATGTCCGAGTGTGGCAAAAAAAGCAGTAGCAGGACAGTTTGTTCATATTGCTGTACCGTCAAAGACTTTAAGGCGACCGATTTCCATCTGTGATGCTGATGAACACACCATAAGGATTGTGTTTCAGGTAAAGGGAGAGGGAACGGAAATTTTATCGCAAAGCAAAGTAGGAGAAAGTGTGGATATACTGGCTCCGTTAGGTCATGGTTTTACTATAGAGAAAACACAGAAAATAGCGTTTATCGGAGGCGGAATAGGTGTGCCTCCCATGCTTTACAGTGCCAGACAGTGTGACAATGCGATTGCTGTTTTAGGGTTCAGAAATCAGGATATGGTCATACTGGAACAGGATTTTCAGGAAGTCTGTCAGAAAGTTTATGTTGCTACCGATGACGGAAGTTATGGCATACATGGGTTTACCAGTGATATTCTGGAAAAGATTATTGATGAAATTGACGGTGTGTGTGCCTGTGGTCCTATGCCGATGTTGAAAGTCATTGCTCAGTTGTGCAAGGCACATCATAAGCCTTGTCAGGTATCTTTGGAAGAAAGAATGGGTTGTGGCATAGGTGCTTGTCTGGTATGTGCGTGTAAGACATATGACAAAGACGGTAATATCGAACACAGTCATGTCTGTAAAAAAGGGCCTGTATACAATGCAGAGGAGGTTGTCTGGTAATGGCAGATTTGAAAGTCAGAATTGCGGGTGTGGAATTACAGAACCCGATTATAGGTGCTTCGGGAACAGTCGGTTTTGGCAGAGAGTACGGGGAATTTTATCCGTTGTCAGCTTTTGGCGGTATTTCGTGCAAGGGAATTACCTTACAGCCCAGACAGGGAAATCCTGCTCCCCGAATAGCAGAAACACCGTCAGGAATGTTGAACGCTGTCGGATTGCAGAATCCAGGGGTAGACCATTTTATTGAGCATGATTTGCCGTGGCTGAAAGAACAGAATACAGTGGTTATTGCCAATATTGCGGGAAATACCTATGAAGATTACTGTCAGATGGCAGAAAAATTGTCGGATACTGATGTGGATATGATAGAACTCAATATTTCCTGTCCGAATGTAAAAAGCGGTGGAGTACAGTTCGGTACGTCTTGTGAGAGTGTGGGAGCCATTACTAAAGCGGTACGTCAGTTCTGTAAAAAGCCGTTGATTATCAAACTTTCTCCGAATGTAACGGATATTGTTTCGATTGCCAAATCCGCTGAATATGAGGGAGCGGATGCTGTTTCTATGATAAATACGCTGACGGGTATGAGAATAGATATTCATAACCGCAGACCGATTATTAAGAACAATACGGGTGGACTGTCAGGTTCAGCGGTATTCCCTGTAGCGGTAAGAATGGTGTGTCAGGTAGCACAGGCAGTGAAGATTCCCATTATTGGTATGGGTGGTATCACTACATGGCAGGACGCTGTAGAAATGCTGATAGCAGGAGCAAGTGCTTTGCAGATTGGTACGGTGTTGTTCAAAGACCCGTATGCTCCTGTGAAGATAAATGAGGGTATTGCCCGTTTTCTTGACGAAAATCAGTTGTCATCTGTTACGGAACTGACAGGTACGGTGCAGTTATGGTAATACTGGCGGTAGACTTGGGAAAAGTCAGAACGGGACTGGCAGTATGCGATAAAACAGAGTTGATGGCTTCTCCGTTGGGAACTGTGGAAGAACGCAACAGAGAAAGACTTTTATCGAAAATAGCAGAACTTGTCAAAGAAAGAAAAGCAGAAATGCTTGTCATCGGACTTCCCAGAAATATGGACGGTTCTGAGGGAGAAAGTGCTGAAAACGCCAGAATGTTTGCGGAAAATCTTTCAGAGATATGTCATATTCCGTACGTTATGCAGGACGAACGGGGAACAACATTGACAGCACATCATTTTCTGAATACCACAGATACCCGAGGAAAAAAACGAAAAAAAATTGTTGATACCGTTTCAGCGGTAATTATACTGGAAGACTATCTTTCTTTACGGAAAAACGAAGGAATGAACTTGTATTAAAGGAGGTACATTTTTGGCGATAGAATCAAAAATATCTGTCGAAAAATCAGAACGTAATCATGGAATTGATTTATTAAGGATTATATCTATGATAATGATAGTTACCCTTCATGTTCTGGGACAGGGAGGAATTTTAGATGTCATAGAAGATAACTCATTAAAATTTGCCATTGTCTGGTTGTTGGAAATGATTTGTTTATGCTCAGTAAATTGCTATGGTTTGATTTCAGGATATGTAGGTTATGGAAGAAATTTTAAATTTTCCAATGTTATTTATTTATGGATAGAAGTTGTATTTTACAACTTTATTTTTAATTTGTTGTCATTTTTGTCATATAAATTTGGATTAACCACTGTGTTTTACGGAGATTTTTATGAAATCCTCTTTCCACTGAAAAAAAGTCTATATTGGTACTTTACCGCGTATTTTTTTATGAGTTTTTTTATTCCTTTATTCAATGTGATCATACAAAGGTTAGATAAAAAAATATTGACCTATGCAATGCTTACTCTAATTGTAAGTATCTGTTTATTCTACACAATATTCTATTTTCCGATTTCGGATAATGTTTTTCTTATTTCAAATGGGTACAGCATCGTGTGGTTATCGACATTATATTTTATAGGTGCATATGTGAAAAAGTACAATTTTCTTAGAGATATTAGAATGTGTAAATATATTGTTATATTTATTTTTAATTGTTTTTTGTTACTGGGATTAAAATTTCTTGAAACCAATAATATGATTGTTCCGGGAATTCATTATGCAGTAATGAGTTACGCTAATATTTTTTCTTTAATCGATGGTGTTCTTCTGTTGTCGTGTTTTTCAAGATTGAAGCTCAATAAATTAACGATATATTTTGTCAATTTCTTCTTTCCTGTTACGTTTGGTGTTTATATTATACATTTACAACAATATGTATGGAATCATATTCTGATGAATAGATTTTTGTTTTGCACGGAATATAATTCCGGAACTATGCTGATATTGATACTGTTGTCAGCTTTAGGAATCTGGTTAGTGTGTTCACTGATTGACAGGATAAGAATGAAAATTTTTGACATATTTAAGGTCAAAAAACATTGCGAGAAGTTAGAAAAATGGGGAAGAAACATATTCAATAAAATATATGATAAATATTTTTCTGAGACAATGCAATAAATTTGAATAAGGAAAATCAATATTACCAACAGAAAAAAGTGTTGTAAAGACGGACACGATGTGTTAAAATACCAATATACATCATGAAAGAAGGTTGACGACAAATTGAAAAAGCAAATGAAAAGATGTATAGCATTGTTATGTGCAATTTGTATGGCAACAGGTCTTACGGCTTGCGATAAGGATAATACCACGAGCAATACAGATTCGACAGTAAGCGTACTCAATTATAACAGTGAAAACGGTACAGCGGTTAAAAAAGTCATCAAAAATAATAAAGATGATAAATTGGCAAATGTCAGCCAGACATTGGATGTCAACGAAATCAAAAGCAATTTGAAATATATACCGCAGATGTTCTATGGTTGTTATGCCATAGACGGTTGTTATAATTTCCCGTGTAGTTCTGTTTCCTTTGACAATTATATTACTGAAATGGACTATATCCCCGGAGAAAAAATGGAAAATGCTGATGTCAAAAAAGACGAGGTGACAGCTGTTCCGTTCAGAATTGAGGCAGGAGCAGGCACATTGTTGGATATTATCACTACAGTAACCAGTCATCAGTGGATGTGTATGTATTTTCAGACAAAAAGCGGAAGTATGATAAAGGTCACAGGAGCTTATGAGGTTGCTGACAATACGTTGACATTTACACCACTGAAACCGTATAGTGACGGCAAAATCTGTCATTATGACAGTACGAATGATAAAGTGGATTATACATTGTCAGAGAATCAGTTGGTTTATCAGTTTTCCTTTAACAGTCCTAATCTGACGTTGAAAAGTGGGGATAAGTCGGTAACGATGACAGCAAGAGGTTTGTCATCAGGTTATGATACCGTAATGATTAACAACTACATCACACAGAATTCCAAAAAAGCGGGCGATATTGAACAGTTTGATATTTACAGTGATGGTGAAGAAAGTCCTTTGCAGCATTTCAATTTACTGCTTGCCAATGATACAGTGGTAGATAATGCTGTCGGAGAATTTTCAGATAATGGTCTTTTTACTTTTTCGTGGAAGAACGGCGACAAGGAAAAAGCGTACCAGTATTATTATTTCTTCGGTGAAAATGACGGTCTGGTGCTTACTGACGGAAAAGAAAATTATTTCTATAATGACAGTTATTCTGTTAAAAATCAGGCACTGGTCAGCAGTATTTCCAAAGCGGACATCGAAAAGTTCAAAGAACTTGACGAAGAACAGATTGCCATTATCGTAGAGAAAAAGACCAACCTCCTTGAAGATTTGGAGAAGACATTCAAACAGGCAGATATCAACGTAAAGATTGACAAGGAAAGCGGTGAAATCATGCTTGACTCTACCATTCTGTTTGGTTACGACAGTTCAACGCTTTCTAAAGACGGTCAGGTATTTCTCAACAAGTTCCTGAAAGCGTACTCATCGGTAATTCTGAGAAAAGACTATGAAGGATTTGTGTCTAAAATTCTGGTCGAAGGGCATACAGATTCCTCAGGAAGTTATGAGTACAACAAGAAACTTTCACAGAGCAGAGCAGACAATGTCAAAGACTACTGTTTGTCTGACGCTACAGGACTCAACAAGCCTGTTATCACTGC
>CACYBZ010000251.1 GCA_902772795.1 uncultured Ruminococcus sp.
TACAAGAAAATAAAAATACTGTTAATGCTAACAATCGGAAAATGTTAACATCAACAGTAGTATTACAAGTATTTCTGCGTGTGGTAACGTAAAAGTTGCATAAATATACGGCAACCCCAATATGCCACGGTTATTTCATTTTTTTCAATAGTTTTATTTTTTTCATCGTCTTTTTACGGTTGACAGTAAATGCTCTGCCAATTCTGTAAAAAGGTAAAATCGGCAACATCACTTTGTGCCTGTAATAGAAAGGATGAAGTACTTTTATTTCTGCCATCGGTAAAAAAATTTTCCTTAACCAAAAACGTCGCTTCCCCTGCGTTCCTCCGCCGTATTTGTTTACACTGTTTTTCAGATTGTTCCACATACTTCCGTATGTCCCTGAAAACATGACATATTCCATCATTTCCTTATCTGATTCCGTCAGCTCACCCTTACCGAACAGATGAAAGGCAAGTTCTTTGTTTTTCCGCTCAAAATCACTAAGATTAAGTTTTTTGATTTCGGTGGCAATATAGTCTGTATTAAGATCATTTCCTAATTTTTGCCAGAAAATGTAGGTATCCAACAAAGAACGAAATCCTGTACCGCTCAGTTGATAGTGCTTGTATTCATGGGCAATCATATAGATATACCAGTCTTCATTGCTGAAATGATAACCATATTCACTGCCTTCATTCTTGATAAAACGCTTTTTGATGTCACGATAATAGTCATATATTTCCTTTTGACTCGTTTCATCAAACAAAACTCTGTGCATTTCAAAATTGCTCACAGGCTGTTTGTAATAAATATCATGGTCTGCCCGACCGAAATTCTGACAAGTAAAACCAAGGTCTTCCATGATTTCTTTTACCTTATCTGCATATGTTTCATTAAACAAAATATCATAGTCGGCCATCTGACGCATACCAACTGACGGATAAAAATCTTTAATGATAATTCCTTTCACAGGCATATACCAGATTCCTTCTTGTTCCAGACGTTCAAAGAGCAAATCTTTATCTATTTCCATAACCACAACTTTGCGAACAGCTTTTCCCCTCGCCTGAACAAATTTACGGTTGAAAATTCCCACTGACTCCAGAACATAAGCAACCAAAACTGTCATCATATGCTTCTGTGCTACCTGATACAGATTTGTCAGATTCATCTTTAAAATTCTTTCCTTGTCAGGCACAGTATTGTTAACCACACATCTGACAAGATAAATCATTTCTTTGGTAATGTTTTGATATTCATCTTTTGTCAAATTTGCTCGACTCCCTTTCCGGCTCTCACCGCAATGGCAGATACTTTTTACGGAATAATTATCCCGATTTAATCCTTACGCTGAAAATACTGATTCATCGCCTGAATAAGTTCTTTTTCCTGCTGTTCCGCCTCATTTTTATGATTTGCCGTCACAGATAAATAAAGCTTCAGCTTCGGTTCCGTACCTGAAGGACGAACAACGACTGAACAGTTACCGTCAAGCAGAAATTTCAATACATCTGACTTCGGTAACCCATCAATTCCCTTTGCATAGTCCAGCATTTCCTTGACTTTCCTTCCACCAATTACGGAAAGATGATTGTCACGAAATGCTTTCATGATAGACTGCATTTTCGCAAATCCTGATGACCCTTCAAACTCATAGGAATACAGTGTGTTTATACAATACCCGTATTTTTGATACAGTTTCTCCAGTTTGTCTGTCAGACGGATTCCTCTTGTCTTGTAATAAGCAAACATCTCACAAATCAACAAAGCACCGTTGACCGCATCTTTGTCACGTACATAACTGCCACTGAGATAACCATAACTTTCTTCCATACCGAAAATAAAACACTTCTCTTTTCCCTGCTTTTCCAGCAAACCTATCTGTTCACCGATAAACTTGAACCCTGTCAGAACATTAATGGTCTTTACCCCGTAATTATCGGCAATACGCTGTGCCATATCCGTAGTGACAATGGTTTTGATAAATACCGGTTCTTTCGGCATCGTTCCGTTTTCGATACGCTTGGTGCAGAGATAATCCAACAACAACATACCTGTTTCGTTGCCCGAAAGTAACTGATAATCTCCCTCTGCCGTCTTTACCGCAATGCCTATACGGTCACAATCGGGGTCTGTTGCCAAAAGCAAATCCGCATTCCCCTTTCTGGCATAAGCTATGCCCAGTGACATCGCTTCTCTGACTTCCGGATTCGGATAAGGACAAGTTGTAAAATAACCGTCAGGTTCTTCCTGTTCTCTGACAACCGTAATGTTGGTATAGCCACTTTCCTGCAATGTGCGGAGTACGGGTTTCAGACCTGTTCCGTGCAACGGAGAAAATACTATGGCTACATTCCTGTCAATCGTATCGTTGGCAGAAAGTACAGACTGTTGTCTGACTTCCTCCACGAAATCAGTATAAACATCACTGCTGATATACGCAATCCTGCCATTGCTCAGACCATCGGCAAAGTCACTTGTTTTTACATCAGCAAAAATATCCAGTTTCTCTATTTCTTCCAAAATCATTTCGGCAGCCTGCGTGGTAATCTGACAGCCATCTGCTCCATATACTTTGTAACCGTTATATTTTGACGGATTGTGTGAAGCTGTTATCATAATTCCCGCACAACATTTCAGTCTGCGAACGGCATAAGACAAACACGGTGTCGGCATTAATTCAGGATAAACGGCTACCTGAATTCCGTTGGCAACAAATACTCCACTCGCTACTTTCGCAAATACATCGGATTTTATCCGGGAATCATAGCTGACAGCAATTTTTCTCTGATTTTCCGGAAAATTGTTTATCACATAATCCGCCAGTCCCTGCGATGCCTTCGCTACTGTATGTATATTCATGCGGTTTGTCCCTGCTCCGATTACGCCACGCAAACCACCTGTGCCAAAAGCAAGATTCCGATAAAATGCATCTTCCTTTCTTGCACTGTCCCCTGCCATTACTGCCAGTTCGTTTTCAACATCGCTGTCTCCCTTTGCCAGCTCACACCAACGCTCATATTCTTTCTGGTAATCCATTCTTCAACACTCCCTTTTTAACAACTCACTTTCAGAAGTGAGGCTTTGCCGTGTATCTTCATAGCAACAGAATTTGCCGGAACAAAAATACAGTCACCCTTGAAAAAAGGCAAGGATTTTTTCTGATAGAAAATCACTCCGCACCCTTCCACACAAAGCAGGACATTGAACGAAATTTCCCCTACCCGCATGGCAACCATATTTTTATTGGTTTCTGTGTTGAGTAAAATCCGTTCTACCTGAAAATACTGACACCTGCACAGAAATTCAGATGCCCAACCGGGCTGATATCTCAGTATACGCATAGGCTGGTGCGGTTCGTCATTTCCTTCCAGATTGGCAACACACAATGCCTTGTCTACATGCAGTTGCCGTTTATGACCGTCTTTGTCAATACGGTCATAATCATATAACCGATAGGTCAGATTGGAGTTTTCCTGTATCTCTGCAATCAGTATGCCTGCACCAATCGCATGAATGGTTCCCGCTTCAATATAGAACACATCATCTTTATTTACTGCTACTTTCTGTAAATAATTTTCAAGTCTGCCATTTTCTATCGCCACACGGACTTTCTCTTTTTCCATTTTATGATACAGTCCGTATACCAGTTTAGCCCCCGGAACAGCGTCCAGTATGTACCACATTTCTGTTTTACCAAGCTGTCCGTTTTCATGTTTTCGGGCATATTCATCATCGGGGTGAACCTGCACGGAAAGGTCTTTCTTGGCATCAATAAATTTAATCAATATAGGTAACTCGCCTTTGGTTCGGGGATGTGTACCCAAAAATTCAGCATGAGCCTGCACAACCGCCGACAACAACTGCCCCGAAAATTCTCCGCTTGCCACCGTACTTGGACCGTCTGAATGTGTTGAACATTCCCACGTTTCTGCCAGCGGTGACAGGGGAATGTTTTTGCCAAAATCATAGTTCAGCCTGTCACCGCCCCAGAGAGAATCTTTTCCTGCCGGCTTCAGCAAAAAAGGCTCATTGCCGTCAGTCAAAAGGGAATTTCTGTTTGTCTCGCACATTGATGTCCTCCCCAAGTTGCACTTCAATCAGTTCCAATTCCTTTTCTGCCAGTACCGTATGGCGACAGCCTGCCTGCATGGTGACAACATCACCTGCTTTGATTTTCTGTTCCATGCCGTCAACCACTGTCTTTCCCTCTCCGGCAATACACACCCAGACTTCATCTCTGTTTTTATGACTGTGATAATTCATACGGTTGCCTGCATGAAGTTTTACCTTGATTGTCAGACTTTTGTCTTCAACGTCCAATACCCTGAAACTTCCCCATGATTTTTCCGCAAACATAATCTGCTGACTAATCTTATCCACATAAGGCTTGATATAGCTTGACTGCTCTTTATCTGAAACCAGTATTCCTTCCGGACTTGCCGAAATAACCACATTATGTAATCCCATTGCCAGTATGGGAACGTCCAGTTCGTTGATAATATTCACACCCTGACATTCTTCATTCATCATCGCATCTCCGATAATGCTGTCCTGCATGGATTCGGTAAGGGTATTCCATGTTCCCAGGTCTTTCCACTGCCCTGAAAAACGCATAACCTGAATTTTGTCTTCTTTCTCCACAACTGCATAATCAAAACTGATTTTTGTCAGAGTGTCGTATTTGGCAAACAAATCCTGATAGTCAATGAAATCAATATATTCATGAGCACGTTCAAGTACATATTTTAAACGATACGCAAATACTCCGCCGTTCCAGAGTGCTCCTTGTTCTATATACCTTTCGGCTGTTGCTTTATCCGGTTTTTCTTTGAATGTCGCCACTGTGCTGACATCGTCTTTACTTTCAGGAATAATATAGCCGTATTTTTCGCTGGGATATGTCGGTTCCATACCCATCAGCACAAGATTCGCTTCACCCTTTTCCGCCTGTCTTTCCAGCGCCTTTAATGTCATAAAATAATTGTCTTCCACATACGGGTCAACAGGACAGACAACAACCACTTCTTCTTCTGCAACACCAAGTACATCATGCAAGTAGGCCGTTGCCAGTGCAATCGCCGGAAATGTGTCACGTCTGCACGGTTCAACAGAAATTCCTACATTATCGCCAAGCTGATGATGAATGGCAGAAACCTGCGTTTTTGACGTGGCAATCGTGATTTTGGCATCACTGTCCACTTTTTTGATTTGACGGTAAACTCTTTGTACCATGGATTCATAAGTACCGTCATCTTTTTTGAATATTTTGATGAATTGTTTGGAACGGATATCATTGGAAAGTGGCCATAAACGCTTTCCTGAACCGCCTGAAAGTAGTACAATATTCATGCTCATTTCCTCCTAATGCCAGTCACAGTCATTGACGCTTGTATAACCTCTTATCGTTCTGCTCTCATGGGATTATGCAGAAAATCTTCATAAGAAAGTCGGATGCCTTCTTTGAGTTCCGTTTTATATTTCCAGCCCAGTGCCTCCGCTTTGGATACATCAAGCAGCTTCCTCGGTGTGCCGTTAGGTTTGCTGGTATCCCAACGGATTTCTCCCTGATACCCTACAACTTCTGCTACCATTTCCGTCAGTGCTTTAATCGTCAGTTCTTTACCCGTCCCTGCGTTGACTGTTTCGTTTCCACTGTAGTTATTCATCAGAAATACACAAAGATTCGCCAAATCATCTACATACAGAAATTCCCTGAGCGGTGAACCATCGCCCCAGCAGGTAACATATTCTGCATTCGCCTCTTTGGCTTCATGAAATCTTCTGATTAAGGCCGGTAAAACATGACTGTGGGTCGGATGATAATTGTCGTTCGGCCCGTAAAGATTCGTGGGCATGACACTGATATAATCTGTTCCGTACTGACGGTTCAGAAATTCACAGTATTTCAGACCGGAAATTTTTGCCAGTGCATAGGCTTCATTGGTTTTTTCCAGTTCTGAAGTCAACAGGCAACTTTCTTTCATGGGTTGCGGTGCCATTCTCGGATAAATACAGCTTGAACCAAGAAATTCCAGTTTCTTACAGCCGTTCTTCCATGCTGAGTGGATAACATTCATTTCCAGTATCATATTATCATACATGAAATCTGCGAGAGCACTCTGATTGGCAACAATTCCACCTACTTTAGCCGCTGCCAGAAAAACATATTCCGGTTTTTCTTCCGCAAAGAATTTCTCCACATCGTCCTGCCGACATAAATCAAGTTCCGTATGTGTACGGGTAATAATATTGGTGTATCCCTGTCTCTTCAACTCTCTCACAATAGCAGACCCTACCATTCCTCTGTGACCTGCTACATAAATTTTCGCTTCTTTTTCCATCATAGAAATTCTCCTTTCTTACAATGAATCCAGCTTTACCGCAATTTCTTCTGCACAATCGTAAAATTCATGGTAATCCCTACACAACGTATCCATATCCGCAATAATCTTTTCCATGTGTTCCAAATCATCAGGTTGCACAGAAATTGCCAGATGTCTGTTTTCAAGTAACTGTATGGTCGTTCTGTCCTCCAATACACCGTCACGACGAAAAAGCGCCATCGGTTTGTGGGCAAGCAGACATTCTGCTACGGTTGTCCACCCCGCTTTCGTAATGACATAATCAGCAACCGCAATATAATCCTGTGTGTTGCCTGTTGTATAAGGCAATACCGTTACATTGTCACCTGTAAGCGGTACACCTTCGGTTGTGTAAAAATCATAGGGAAACCTGCTGACATCGACAGATTGCTTCAACTTCGCAGACATACCAGAAGCTACGAAAATAATCTTGCGTGTATGTCTGCTTTTGACCTCGGCAATAAAATCATCGTGAAATGCTCTTGCTGTAACGGAAACTTCTTCTATTTCGGCATTCGGTAAAAATTCCGTCATTTCTTTATTGTGCAACGCATACAACATGGCATAACGAATTTTACTGTAATATTCTGCATAGCGTTGCCATATTTTTTCCGGTAAAAATTCCCGGTATAATTCCACCCATGTGAAATTTCCTGCATACAGCAACGGAATATCGGCTTTCTCACAAGCTTCGATACTCCATATTGGCATATCACACAACACAGCATCAATATGATTTTCCCTTAACCATTCTGCTTCCTGTCTGGATTTCTGTGAGATTTCAGAAAGATATCTCTCACAAACTGCCGTCAGTTTTTGTGTATCAACCAGCAATGTACCTTCTTTGACGACTAAACCTACATCTGTACACAGTTCCCTGAAAACAATACTGCTATATTCCTCTTTGCTGAGCATCGTCAGAAGATTCTGCCTGGCAAAAGCAATATGCCGTTTTCCACAGACAATATAAACAATGGTATTGCTACGTCTTACTGCTGATACAATAACCGGAAGATTTCTTGCGATATGACCAAAACCGTGGTCGGAAAGATAAAAACAAATGCGTTTCATTGTGCTTTTTTTATTGCCACTTCACGTTTTGCCAGTTGTCTGTCATGCTCTGCCATAATACGGACAAGCTCCGCATAGCTTGTCTTCTGAGGATTCCACCCTAAAACGGTTTTCGCTTTTGTAGGGTCTCCCCACAAGTTGTCAACATCTGTGGGTCTGAACCACTGCGGGTTGACACAAACCAACATTTTTCCTGTTTCGGCATCATAGCCTTTTTCGTTGATTCCTTCACCTTCCCAACGAAGCGTTATTCCATTAACCGCAAAAGCCTTTTCAGTAAAATCCCGTACAGTATGCTGTTCACCCGTAGCAATGACAAAATCTTCCGGCTTCTCATGTTGTAAAATCATCCACATGCATTCTACATAGTCCTTAGCATAACCCCAGTCACGCAGACTGTCCATATTGCCAAGCTCCAGACAATCCTGCAGTCCCTCAGCAATTCTTCCTGCCGCTAATGTTATCTTTCGGGTAACAAAGTTTTCCCCACGCCGTTCGGATTCATGATTAAACAGAATGCCATTTACCGCAAACATTCCATACGCTTCCCTGTACTCCTTGGTAATCCAAAAACCGTACTGCTTGGCTACCGCATAAGGACTGTACGGATGAAACGGTGTCGTTTCCCTTTGCGGAACTTCCTCTACTTTGCCGAACAATTCGGAAGTAGACGCCTGATATATCTTCGTCTTTTTGGCAAGTCCTAAAATACGTACCGCCTCCAGTATACGCAATACACCAATCGCATCTACATCTCCTGAATATTCGGGAACATCAAACGATACCTGTACATGACTTTGTGCCGCTAAGTTGTAAATTTCATCAGGCTGTACCAGTGCAATAATACGCACCAGCGAAGAAGAGTCTGATAAATCACCGTCATGAAGCGTAACCGCATTTTGTGCAATAAGGTGTTCGATTCTCGCTGTATTCGCAATGGAAGCACGTCGTACAATGCCATGTACTTCGTATCCCTTTTCCAGCAAAAATTCTGCCAGATAAGAACCGTCTTGTCCTGTTATCCCCGTGATAAGTGCTTTTTTCATCATAATTGCTCCAACTTTCTTTATTATTTCCCCTTAGCGGAGATAAAACAAACTTGCTCTATAAGCTGCATTATAGCACAAACTACTACCTTTAGCAACTGTAACCTGAATATATCAACTCAACGGCTGACAAACACAAAGTTCTTCAGACTGTTTTTGCAAAAATATCCTCTGAAAAACAAACGATAATCTGAAAATAATTACGATAAACGCTGTTCTGTTATGTATAACAACCTTAAACAACATTTTTGCTAAACTGCCAGCCCCTTCATGAGGTCGGACTTTCGTATATCTGCTGAAACGCTTAATCGGCGTTTCATA
>CACYBZ010000252.1 GCA_902772795.1 uncultured Ruminococcus sp.
CGCTAAGTTCTATATGGAATTTATCTGCGATGAATCCTGCGGTAAATGTTCTCCCTGCCGTATCGGTACAAAACGTATGCTGGAAATCCTTACCAAGATTACTGACGGTAAAGGAACAATGGAAGATCTGGAAGAACTTGAAGAACTTTCCGAAGCTGTTAAGAATAACTCATTGTGTGCGCTGGGACAAACGGCTGCCAACCCGATTGTTTCGACTATCACACATTTCAAAGATGAATATCTGGCACACATCGAAGAAAGAAGATGTCCTGCCGGCACTTGTAAGAACCTGATGAAGTACAGAATTGACAGAAATAAATGTTTCGGCTGTAAACTGTGTGCAAGAAACTGCCCTGTCAGTGCTATCAGCGTAAGCGACTACACCGCACCCGGTAAGAAAAAGCCTGCTTTACATATCGACCAGGATAAATGTATTAAGTGCGGTATGTGTAGAGCATCTTGTAAATTCGGTGCTATCATGAAGCAATAATCGGGAGGGATATTATCATGTCACTTGTTAATATAAAAATTGAGGGAGTACCCTATCAGGTTGAAGCAGGTCTTACCATTATGGAAGCTGCCAAATTATGCGGATATGATATTCCGTCATTGTGTACATTCAATCACGGTCAGTGTTCGTTAGGTTCATGCCGTGTATGTCTTGTTGAAGCTACAGGGGCAAGAGGTCTGGTTGCTTCTTGTGTATATCCTGTCGCTGAGGGAATGGAAGTCCGTATTTCATCACCTAAGGCTGTCAAGGCAAGAAGAACATCTGTTGAATTGCTCCTTTCCAACCACAACAGAAATTGTCAGCAGTGTTCCAAAAACGGTAACTGTGAATTGCTCAACGTTGCACAGGTTACTGGTGCAAGAGAAGGTGCTTTCGCAGGAAAGAAAACGTCTACTACATATGATGAAATTTCTCCGTCCATTATCAGAGATACATCAAAATGTATTCTTTGCGGACGTTGCGTAGTAAGATGTCAGGAAGCTCACGGTAACGGTATTCTCGGATTTGAAAACCGTGGTTTTGAAACTATCGTTGCTCCCGCAGGCAACCATTCTTTCGCAAATTCTCCTTGTCTGCTTTGCGGTCAGTGTGTATCCGTATGTCCGACAGGTGCTTTGATGGAAAAATCCGAAATCTGGAAAATTGATAAGGCAATGGCTGAGGGTAAACACGTTGTTGTACAGACTGCTCCCGCAGTAAGAGCATCACTTGGTGAAGAATTCGGTATGAAAATCGGCACTCCTGTAACAGGTAAGATGGTAGCTGCTCTCAAACGTCTTGGTTTTGACAAGGTTTATGATACCAACTTCGGTGCTGACCTGACTATCATGGAAGAAGCTAATGAACTCATCGCAAGAATCAAGAACGGCGGTACTTTGCCGATGATTACCTCTTGTTCTCCCGGTTGGGTCAACTATGCAGAGTACTACTATGGCGACTGTACAGACCATCTTTCTTCCTGTAAATCACCTCACGAAATGCAGGGTGCGATTATTAAGTCCTACTACGCAGAAAAGAACGGCATTGACCCGAAAGATATCTTTGTTGTTTCCATCATGCCTTGTACGGCGAAAAAGTATGAGAAAGAACGTCCTCAGCTTGCTGTAAACGGTATTCCTGATGTTGACGCTGTTCTGACTACACGTGAACTCGGTAATCTTATCAAGCGTTCAGGTATCAACTTTGCTAAATTGCCCGATGAAGAATTTGACCAGGATATCATGGGTACTTATACAGGTGCAGGCGTTATCTTCGGTGTTACAGGCGGTGTCATGGAGGCTGCTCTCAGAACGGCTTACTATGTGCTTGAAGGCAAGGAATACGGCCCTGTAAACTTTACAGAAGTACGTGGCTTTGACGGTATCAAGGAAGCTACTTTCAACCTTGCCGGCAATGAAATCAAAATTGCTGTCGCTCACGGTATGAAGAATGCTAAACCGATTATGGACGATATCCGTGCTGGCAAATCGCCGTATACGTTTATTGAAATCATGTGCTGTCCCGGTGGTTGTATCAATGGTGGCGGTCAGTCTTATGTCCGTCCTTCTCTTCTGCCGAATGAAGATGTTGATATTATCGACACTTACATGACAAAACGTGCAAATGCTCTTTATTCTGAAGATGAAAGACAGACCTATCGTCAGTCACACAACAACCCTCAGATTCAGCAGTTGTATGCAGACTATCTCGGCGAACCGAACTCCCATAAGGCTCATGAGTTGCTTCACACAACTTATGTCAAAGACAGAGTAAGATTTGAATAATAAATAAAAAACTTTTCCCCGACAGACAACAGTCTGTCGGGGATTTTTTGAGGCAGGGACTCCGTCCCCGCACCCCTGTCAGGGGCTCTGCCCCTGAACCCCGCAAGCCTTTAAAAAGGCTTGACCGAAACTTTAAGGTTATAAAAAAATTCAGGAACGGTTGATTATTTAACCGTTCCTAAAA
>CACYBZ010000253.1 GCA_902772795.1 uncultured Ruminococcus sp.
CAAATTACCGTTGGAAATTGAAAGAAAGTATCTCATCAGAATACCGGATATTTCCGTACTGGAGCAACAACCGTTGTATATGAAAATTGAAATGGAACAGGCATATCTCAAAAATCAGGAAAAAACGGCAGGTATGCGTATACGCAAAAGCACTATCAATGGCAAAACAACCTATAAAAAGACCTACAAAAAGAGTATTACTTACCGTACAAGAATCGAAATAGAGGACGATATTTCTGAACAAAGCTGGAAAGACTTGCTGTTCAATATTGACCCTGACAGTATACCGATAAAAAAAGTCAGACATTGTTTTATCTATCAGGGACAGTTTTTTGAACTGGATATCTATGAATTCTGGACTGACCGTGCAACGCTGGAAATTGAACTCAACAGCGAGGAAGAAGAAGTGAATTTACCGCCGTTTGTGGAGGTAATCAAGGAAGTTACCGATGACGAACGTTATAAAAACCGTTCATTGTCATATCAGGTAATTACAGAAGAAATATAAATATTGTGTTGTTTGTGTTGACAGATACAATATATGGTGCTAGAATGGTTGGCAAAGAAACAAAAAGGAGAGAAAGTTTATGACAGCGACAGTAATTGATGACATCAGGGTAAGCGTGACAGGCGGAGAACTTTCTGAAAAGGAACTGAAAGTTTATGCTGACCATGCCAAAGAAAAATTTTTCGGTAAAACGATAATGGCAATGGATATCACCGTAGACGGTGATTTTGTGGACATTGATTACACGATAGAGCCGACAAAATTTGAACGAATCCGCAGGATAACAGGATATCTTGTCGGAACAACTGAACGTTTCAATGATGCTAAGCGTGCAGAGGAACAGGACAGAGTAAAGCACAGTCTTAATGGTATGATGGAACAGATTTGATAAAAAATCACAGTAGTGACAACTATTACCGAATGTGAGTAAATACTCATGTTCGGTAATTTTAGGTTAAGTGTTTTTTTACCAAATGTTGTCATGTAAGGATTAGCCTTTTTAGTGCAATATTGGAAAATAGGCATAGATTGTTGACGAAATAAGGAATTATGTATTATAATTTGTCAGGTATTTAGCGAGCTATGACAGAAAAAGTAAAATAAGATAAACTACTTAAAGAACTATAAACTATCGTATATTTATTACGGAAAACGAGGAAAGAAATTTGGGTACTGGCAATCGTAAAAAAATAATAGTTATGCATATAGTAGAATGTGCAGGAGGAGTAGACCGATATCTGAAAGGTTTTCTGAAATATCTTGACCACAGCAGATTTGAAAATATTTTGGTTTGTTCACAGAATTACAGGAAAGAAGAGTTTACAGCCTATACAGATTTTATCGAACAAATCCATATGGTTCACAATATCAGCTTTGGGGAAGACCGCAAAACGGTAGGTGCTTTGCGAAAACTGATAAAACAGTATATGCCGGATATTGTGTATGCACATTCCAGCAAAGCAGGGGCTTTGACAAGACTGGCAAATATGGGGATAGATAACCAATGTGTTTATAATCCTCATGGCTGGGCGTTCAATATGCAGGTATCAAAGAAAAAGAAATTGTTTTATCAAATCACCGAAAAAATACTGTCAGTGTTCTGTGAAAGAATTGTCTGTATATCGCTGTTTGAGAAGCAGTCAGCACTGACACATAATATCTGCAAAGAACAGAAACTCAAAGTGGTTTTCAATGGCATAGATATTATTGCCATCGAAAGTAAAGAAAGACAATGTTGTGTCACAAGAGAAAGCCTGCATATCGACAAAGATGCCTTTGTTGTGGGCATGGTCGGAAGGCTTTCACAGCAGAAAGCTCCTGATATTTTTATCCGTATGGCACATTATATCATGAAAACCATTCCCAATGCGTATTTCCTCATGGTAGGCGACGGAGAAATGGAAAACGAAGTGAGGGCATATGCCGAAGAAAACGGCTTTGCAGACAGACTGTATATTACAGGCTGGGTAGATAATCCCACAGATTATATTGAACTTTTCGATGTTGCCACATTGCTGAGTCGTTGGGAAGGATTCGGGCTGGTTATTCCCGAATACATGATATGCGAGAAACCTGTTGTTGCTACGGAAGTCGATGCGATACCGAACATTATACAGAACGATGTCAACGGTATGCTTGTGCCGGTTGATGACTGGCAGAAAGCAGGACAAGTTGTTACGGAACTCTGTCATGACCGCACAAAGTATGACAGACTGGCACAACAGGGGCGGACAGATGTTTATCAGAAATATGATATCAGACGTGTTGCCCATGAACATGAACAGATATTTGAAGAACTAATGAAATAAGAGGGAACAGTATTGAAAAAAGCAGGAATAGTATCATGTTATTTTCAGCCGAATTACGGCAGTATGTTGCAGGCATATGCTACACAGATGGCATTGGATAAGATGGGATATGACAATGAAACCATAGATATTACAGGATTCAACGGAGAAATCCGAAAGGCGAAAATCCGTTATTTTGCCAAAGCCAGTCTGACATCAGGGATTCTGCTGACAAAGATGGGAAGGGCAAAGGATACGCTGATACGCAGACTTTCCAGAAGCGAATATACACAGAAAGCCGCTGTAAGAAATCAGCAGTTCAGAAAATTCAGTCAGAAATATTTTCGTTTGTCAAAGGTTTACCCGTCAAAGTCGGTACTTGGTGCGGAGTGTGAACAGAATTATTCTGCGGTACTGGTGGGAAGTGACCAGTTATGGTTACCGGGGAATATTGCTGCGGATTACTATACA
>CACYBZ010000254.1 GCA_902772795.1 uncultured Ruminococcus sp.
AAAGGCTTGCGGGGTTCAGGGGCGGAGCCCCTGATGGGGTTGAGGGGCAAAGCCCCTCACAGGGGTTCGGGGACGGAGTCCCTGATGAGGTTGAAGGGCAACACCCCTCACAGGATTAGTCTTTTACTTTTCTGAAAACAATAACGGCATTGTGTCCGCCAAAACCAAGCGTGGACGAGGCGGAAACGTCAATGTCGGCTTCTATGGACTTGTTCGGCACATAATTCAGGTCACAGAGTTCATCGGGTTCTTCCAGATGAATGGTAGGCGGTATCACGCCATTTTTCAGAGCCAGAACAGCTACCATCGCTTCTACTCCGCCTGTTGCTCCGAGCATATGCCCTGTCATGGACTTCGTTGAACTGATAAACGTATCATAGGCTTTCTGACCAAGTGCCATTTTGATGGCTTTCGTTTCGCCCTTATCGTTGAGTGGCGTACTTGTGCCGTGAGCATTGATATACAGTTTTTCGTCCTCTTTCAGACCTGCGTCCTCAAAAGCCAGTCTGAAAGCTCTTGCACTGCCCTCAGCATCAGGATCAGGCTGTGTGACGTGGTAGGCATCGCAGGTGTTGCCATAACCGACAACTTCCGCATAGATTTTTGCTCCTCTTTTCTTAGCGTGTTCGTACTCCTCAAGAACAAGCATACCTGCACCCTCACCCAGAACAAAACCGTTTCTGTTTTTGTCAAAAGGAATAGATGCTCTGTTCGGGTCATCGGAAAGCGAAAGTGCTTTACAATTCGCAAAGCCTGCCACGGTAAGCGGATTGATAGTGGCTTCACTGCCTCCTGCGATAATAGCGTCCGCCATACCGTGTTTAATGGCAAGATACGCTTCACCGATTTCATGAGTACCCGTTGAACACGCTGTGACGATGGGTAAACATACGCCCTTTGCTTTGAAACGGATAGCGATTTGTCCCGAAGCAATGTTGGATATCATCATGGGAATAAAATAAGGGGAAACTTTCCTTGAACCGCCTGTATAATAATTGACACTGTTGTTATAGAAAGTACTCATTCCGCCGATTCCTGATCCGACATAAACACCGAATCTTTCTTCAGCGACATTTCCCATAATTCCGCTGTCGTCCACTGCCTGCTGTGCAGAAGCAATGGCATACTGAACATACAAGTCTGTTTTTCTCAGTTCTCTTTTTTCGATATATTGCAAAGGGTCAAAGCCTTTCAGTTCGCCTGCGACTTTTGCCTTACTGTCGGAAGTGTCAAACGATTTGATAAAATCAATACCGCATACACCGTCCACCAGATTTTTCCATGTGGTTTCCACGTCATTGCCCACAGGCGTAACACAACCAAGACCTGTTACTACTACTCTGTTCAATTTCAACATCTCCCTTTAGCGATTTTTCAGACTGTTCCCTTACATTGCCATTCCGCCGTCTACACGGATAACTTCACCCGTAATATAAGACGCATCATCTGAACAAAGAAAAGCAATAGCGCTGGCAACATCTTCGGGAAGTCCACGTTTTTTCATGGGAATAGCGTTTTCAATTTCTTCTTTGACTTTATCACTGAGTGCATTTGTCATGTCAGTGATGATATAGCCGGGGGCAACAGCATTGACGGTAACGCCTCTGCCTGCCAGTTCTTTGGCAACAGATTTCGTGATACCGATAACGCCTGCTTTTGACGCAGAATAATTGGCTTGTCCTGCGTTACCGTTGATACCTACCACAGATGCCACATTGACAATTCTGCCTGCTCTTTTTTTCATAAACTGCTTGTAGGTGTGTTTAATCATATTGAAAGTACCTTTCAGATTGACGGCGATAACACTGTCAAAATCAGCTTCTTCCATTTTGAGCACAAGTTTATCCCTGACAATTCCTGCATTGTTGACAAGAATGTCAATCGTACCGAAATCGTTCAGGATTTGTTCAACCGTTTCTCTGGACTTTTCAAAATCGGAAACGTCACAATAGTAAAGACCGACTTTTACGCCCAAAGCCTCGACTTCTTTTTTAGCGTTTTCGCCCTCTTCCTCCTTGCCGACATAGATAATGGCGATGTCTGTTCCCTGTGAGGCAAGTTTCTTGGCTACGGCAAGTCCTATTCCTCTGGAAGCACCTGTGACAACTGCTGTTTTACTCATGATTTTATTCCTCCTTCAGTTAAAGGGCTACCGCCCTTTAAAATCCTGTATCAGGGGCGTTGCCCC
>CACYBZ010000255.1 GCA_902772795.1 uncultured Ruminococcus sp.
AAAAGTTTTTGTCCACTTTTTTCAAAAAGTGGTGGGGTCAAGGGGCAAAGCCCCTTGTGGGATTTTAAAGGGCAAAGCCCTTTAACAACAGAATAGGAACATTTTACAGGTCACGACAGAATGATAATTCTTTTGTGGCCTTTTTTATCACCAAAAATGACTGGACAGAGAACACGATTATTACAAGTTACAGATATCGGACTGGCAAGATAGCGGGAATAAGCACATAGAATAGAAAAGAACTCTGTTTACAGAAAGGGAGCAGGAAATGATGTTGTCAGAACTTATCAGCGGAATATATTTGTTGTTTATTTTGCATCTCACGTCGAACAATGCCTATCCGAAACCGTTGTCAGCGGAAGAAGAAAGAAAATATCTGGAACAGCTTGCCAAAGGAGATAAGCAGGCAAGAAATATTCTGATAGAACATAATTTAAGACTGGTGGCACATATTGTCAAGAAATACAGTTCAGGAATGAATGATTATGACGAACTGATATCCGTAGGGACGATAGGACTTATCAAGGCAATCAATACATTTGATATACAGAAATCAGGGCGGTTAAGTTCCTATGCAGCGACGTGTGTACAGAATGAAATACTGATGATGTTCCGAAACGCCAATAAAAGCCGTTACGACATATCATTGAATGAAGCACTGGATACGGATAAGGACGGAAATGATTTGATATTAATGGATATTATTGCCACAGATGATGACATTGCCGAAAAACTGGACATCAAATTAAAGAGCGAAAAATTACAGCAGTACATAGACGAAGTACTTGACGAACGGGAAAAGACAGTTATCTGTCTGCGGTATGGTCTTAACGGTGCAGAGGAGAGGGCACAGAGAGAAATTGCACAGATGTTGAATATATCCCGTTCGTATGTATCCAGAATAGAAACAAAGGCATTGAAAAAACTGAAAAGACGCTTTGAAAAAGGATAATAAACGGTATTTTAATATTATAAAAAATATGATTAAAGAAATAAAGTTTTATAGAATAAACTTTATTAAAGAAAATTTTCTACACAAAATGAAAAAGAATACCGCAGAAAAGATTGATTTTACAGGTGAAAAAAGGTAAAATAATAAAAAAGAAAAGGGTGAGAAGAAAGTGAATACAGAACAGGCAAAACTCAGAATAGAAGAACTTACTCAGGAAATCAATTTTCATAATGATAAATACTATAATGAAGACAATCCAAGCATTTCGGACTATGAGTATGATATGTTGCTCAGCGAACTGGAACGGCTGGAAGGTGAATTTCCGCAGTTTCGGAAAGAAGATTCACCGACCAACCGTGTAGGGGGAAAAGCGTCGGAGAAATTTTCCAAAGTGACGCATAAAGTACCTATGGAAAGTCTGCATGATTCTTTTTCCGATGAGGAACTGAGGGCATTCGATACGAGGGTACGGCAGGCTGTCGGCAACAAGGTAGAATATGTGGTAGAACCGAAAATTGATGGTTTATCGGTATCGTGTGAGTATGAAAACGGTATTTTTGTCAGGGGGTCTACCAGAGGGGACGGCGTGACAGGTGAAGATATTACCAAAAATCTTATGACGATTAAGTCGTTACCGAAGAAACTCAGACAGACGATACCGTTTCTGGAAGTCCGTGGGGAAGTCTATATGGGAAATGAAAATTTTCTTAAATTAGTGGAAGAACAGGAACTCAACGGAGAAAAAGTGTTCAAGAATCCCCGAAATGCTTCAGCAGGGTCGTTAAGACAGAAGGACGAAAAAATCACAGCAAAGAGAAATCTGGATATTTTTATTTTCAACATTCAGCAGGCGGAGGGTGTGACGTTACAGACGCACTGTCAGTCACTGGACTTTTTACAGTCGTTAGGGTTTCCCGTACCGACTTCGTATCAGGTTTTCGGAAATATAGAAGACGTTATCGGCAATATTGCAGAAATAGGGAATACAAGAGGAAATCTGGATTATCAGATAGACGGAGCGGTTGTCAAAGTCAACGACTTTGAACAAAGAAAGGTACTGGGCAGTACGGCAAAATTTCCGAAGTGGGCAGAGGCTTACAAATATCCTCCCGAAGAAAAAGAAACAAAATTACTGGAAATCGAAATCAATGTAGGACGGACAGGGGCATTGACACCCACAGGTATTTTTGAACCTGTTTTTCTGGCAGGAACGACAGTCAGTCGGGCTACTCTGCATAATCAGGATTTTATCAACGAACTGGGTTTATGTATAGGGGATACCGTAAAGATCCGAAAAGCAGGAGAGATAATTCCCGAAGTAGTGAGTGTGATATCGCACAGCGAAGAAGCAACGCCATATCAGCTACCCGATGTCTGTCCGTCATGCGGAAGTACCGTACAGCGTGAAAACGGTGAAGCGGTATTGCGATGTACCAACACACAGTGTCCGGCACAGCTTTTGCGGAACCTGATTCATTTTGTATCCCGAGATGCAATGAATATAGACGGTCTGGGCGAAGCGATTTTAAAGCAACTGACAGACAATCATCTGATTCATTCACCGACAGATATTTACACGCTCACCAAAGAGCAGATTATGACACTGGAAAAGAAAAAGGAAAAATCTGCCGACAATCTTATCAGAGCGATTGAAAAGTCAAAGGATAATTCACTGGAACGGGTTATCTATGCGTTGGGAATACGTCATATCGGGCAGAAAAATGCCAGACTGTTATGTCAGAGCAGGCTTTCCGTAGAAAATATCATCAATGCCACAGTAGAAGAACTTTCCGCAATAGAGGGTTTTGGTGACATCATGGCACAGAGTGTTGTGCAGTATTTTTCGCAGGAAGAAAACAGAAAACTGGTACAGAAGCTGAGAGATAACGGAGTAAAAATGACACCGCTGGAAAAGACAACGGCAAGCGGTAAATTTACGGGAAAGACCTTTGTACTGACAGGAACATTACCGACTTTGAAGCGAAGCGAAGCAAGTGCAGTTATTGAAAAGATGGGGGGTAAAGTTTCGGGGTCAGTTTCAAAGAAAACGGATTATGTTGTTGCAGGAGAAGAAGCAGGCAGTAAATTGACGAAAGCACAGTCGTTGGGGATAAAAATCATTTCGGAAGAAGAATTGTTGTCAATGGCGGAGCAGTCAGGAAATTGACAGGAGATAAAAAAATGAGTAATACGCTTGTAGCAGTAAGCGGATTTCTGATATTTGCCGATTGTGTTTTGTGTATTCTTATTTTTCACAGAGGAATGATGAAGACGGCAAGTCCTGACACAGCCATGCAGGGGTGTGCATTGCTCATGGCACTGGGGTTTATTTATGGTGCAGTTCTTGTATGCGTACTGCTTTTACTGAAAAATGATATGTATCCGTTTATTCAACGTCATACAGAGTTGTGTCTTACTGTTTCTCTGACGATGATGTTTGTTCTGCTGGCTTGTCTGGGGAGCAGGATATCAGGCAGAAGCCGATATACCATGTCGGAAATTGATAAAATGGACGGCAAGACCTTTGAAAAAGCGTGTGCAGAGATTCTGAGGTACAACGGATTTTCGCAGGTAGAGATAACAGGGCGTTCAGGAGATGGCGGAGTAGATATTCTGGCATACAAAGGGAGTGTCAGATATGCGGTTCAGTGCAAGCGGTATAAGAACAAGCTGGGCAATTCGTCGATACAGGAAGTTTTCTCAGGAAAGGCTTATTATCATTGTGACAAAGCCGTTGTTATGACAAACAGTTACTTTACCAGACCTGCAATTAAGTATGCAGAAAATCTCAACGTGGAGTTATGGGACAGAGATTATTTAAGTCAGCAGTTATCCGTCAAAGCGTAATATTTTTTGGACAGGGGCGTTGCCCCCGCACCCCTACCAAAGGCTCCGCCTTTGGAATCCGCCGACTTTTGAAAAAGTCGGACAAAACTTTTCAGGGAAATTTGCGGTAGCAAATTTCGGAACAGGACATACAGTACAGGTGATAACGACGATGGAAAATTATATGACAGTCAATGACAAAGTATATCGCATAGAATATCTGCTCGGACATGGCAAAGGGGGATATTCTTACCTTGCCGAAAAAGACGGACAGCACTATGTTCTGAAACAGATTCATCATGAACCCTGTTCGTACTATCAGTTCGGCAACAAAATCGAAGCGGAACAGAATGACTATAAAAGGTTACTGGCAACAGGCATAAGAATACCGAAAATGATAGATATTGACATTGCCAGAGAAAGAATTGTCAAGGAATATATTGACGGGCAGACAATTTTTGCCATGATAGAGAAAGATATACCGATTGAGCCGTATCGGGAACAGGTTTACACGATGGCAAAGCAGGCAAAGACGTGCGGACTGAACATAGATTATTTTCCGACAAATTTTGTTGTACAGAACGGACTGTTGTATTATATTGACTATGAATGTAACGGCTACTCGGATACATGGAATCTGGAAAACTGGGGAATAAAATACTGGTCAAAGACCGAAGAATTCATGAAATATATCCGTGCTGAACAGGAATAAAAACAGAGGAGGAACGGAAAAATGATAAGAAAAACAGCGTTACTGCTGACAATCGCATTGATTATCTGCGGTATGACGGCGTGCGGAAAAGGAGAAAATGTATCGTCTGACAATACCACGCCGACACAGGAACAACAGACGGATACGGAAAACCATT
>CACYBZ010000256.1 GCA_902772795.1 uncultured Ruminococcus sp.
ACCACTAATGTACTCCTTTCTATGAGTACACATTAACACATTCTGGCACTTTTATCAATGTATTTTATTACTTAACTTTCCTCCCTTTTTCATTTTGATTGCCGCTGTCCGTACTGTAAAACAAAACTCCGATAAAGAATTCAGGGTTGTTCTGCTGAACCGAATTTTCAGAGAACAACCCTCTCCCGACATAAATAAGTCCTTCAGACAACAATCAGAATAAGTTGGAAATTCCCGGTAATAATGCCGAATCGCTTGAGTTGCCGACATCTGAAGGAATATATCCTATGTATAAACCCCATTTGCCGTTATCATTGAGCAGATAACATTTTCCCGAACTGATTTTTCTGTCATCTTTTGAACCTTTGACCTTTATCTTGACATCCACTACTTTTATCTCCTTGATGTTATCAACATCACTTTCCTTGTAGTGCTTTTCAATGTATTCCAGTAATTTTTCCGTTTTACGTTCTGACAAATCATCAACATCTCTTACCTCATATACCAGCTTGACATTTTTGCCTACTTTGTCACCGTATTCATCTTCCAGATTATCCATTAATTCCGCTATCCCATCTTCAAACTCTTTACGGACATCTTCCATATCATCATCATCGACATCGTCCAAATTTTTCTGCAATGTCACTGTGCTGACACCGTCAAAAAACTTGTCAAAATCCTTGTCGTTGATACCATCAAAAATATTGTTGAGTGCTTTCTTATATCCTGTGACAAATACTGATGAAAGAATCGTGATGACAACAATCAGTATAATGACTACTCCCAGTCCAACTGCTCCGAAAATAATTCCTTTTTTGATTTTCTGCTGTCCCGATGTCAGCGGTGGCTGTGTCACTGTTCCGTTATTATATCCGCCGTTGTCATATCCGAAGTTATCGTACCCACCGTTCTGATATGCTCCATCATAACTATTGTTTGTACTGTCGTCATAATATTGCTCGTTGTCTGCAAAAGGTGTTCCGCACATTCCGCACACCGATGCATTATCGTCCATTGTTGCTCCACAGTTTCCACAAAATTTTGCCATTGAGTGTTCCCCCTCATTTATATTATTTTTTTGTTTGTCCACGGCTTCTGCCGTCTGTTCTTACAGTAACACACCATCACCGTCAATGCCAACCGTCTGTATAACCCTAATTTCGGCTTTCACAAACATTTTCCCGAAGAAACAATCATTCAGGACTGTACAGGTGTTCCGCATGATGTACAGAACCGCATTCCCTCTGTCAGAATTTTTCCGCACTTACTGCATACCGAAGATTTCTGAGAAACGTCAGCATCAACCTTCTGTTCCTGCTTTGTTCCGCATTTATTACAGAACACCGTCCCCGACGGAATTTCTGCACCACACTTCTCACATACCGAAATATTTTTGACTGTCCGTATCTTTTCTTCTAACTGTCTGATATTGTTCTCTGACGCTTTCACGGCATTCACCATATCCGCAAATTCGGGATTGCCATCATCGCCATGCTTTGAACAATATAGCTTTCCTATTTCGATATAGTTGCGTTTCAATATTTTTTCTTCCTCGGAAAGTGCTGAATTGATTTTGCTAATCTCTGCAACTTCCTTTCCCTTGTTGATGGCTTTCTGTGAAACATCGGAAATGGATCTGCTTATATCATCTAAAAAAGCCACAATAAATTCCCCCCTTACTATGTTTTTTTACGTGAATTTATATAATTCATGTTTTATTATATACTATATTTTCTCGTAAATCAATACCTGCACGTTAAATTTTGCCGATTATCTCATGGTATATTCTGTTCTTCTGCCTGCCGTCAGACAAAGACTTTTTTTTGACATGATTTATCTTTTTATATTGCTTTTAGATAAAAAGTGTTATATAATTATACTTGATTTTATTCTTTTATCCATACCAAAATATATTGTAACGGGGGTTTAATTTTTATGGCTTTCTTGGATGACATGAGCAGAAAAATATCTGACACAGGACTGAAAGCAGTCAATAAAAGCAAAGAATTTACTGAAGTCAACAGACTGAATTCAACCATCGCCAATGAGAAAAAAATGCTGGAAACACACTACTATAACATCGGGAAAAAATACGTTGCCCTTTATGGCGATAACTGTGACGATGAATTTAAACAGATGGTAAATTATATCAGACGTTCCCAGCAGTCTGTTGAGGAATTGAGAAAAAAATCTGATGCACTGCGTGGTGTTGCCAACAAATGTCCCAAGTGCAACGCAGTAGTTGCCCCAAACAATGCGTTCTGCGTCCGTTGCGGAACAAAACTTACACCCACACCACCGCAGAATCAGATGGTTATATGTTCCAAATGTGGAAAGTCATTAAAACCTACACTGAAATTCTGTATTCATTGCGGAACACCTGTTACTGCTCCTCAAAAATCAGATGAGATTACCGAAAATTCAACCTACACCCAGCAAGACATCATAACACCTGCTGACGATATATTCTCTAAAAAAGATACGTTCCCCTCAGTGAAAGATGAACTTCCTCAGGCTGATGATATCTTTTCCAAAGATGATTCATTCCCCTCCGCAAACAATGAACTTCCTCAGGCGGACGATATCTTCTCCAAAAATGATTCATTCCCCTCCGCAAACAATGAACTTCCTCAGGCGGACGATATCTTCTCCAAAGATGATTCATTCCCCTCCGCAAACGATGAACTTCCTCAGGCGGACAATATCTTCTCCAAAAATGATACACTTTCCTCTGACGATGACATGTTTACTCATGAACATATATCCCTCTCCAAAGAAACTCCTCTTTCTGAGAAAAAAAACGAGGAACTTTCCCGAAACAATCCTTTCCACCAAAATATATTTGCTCAAACGGATATCTCTGTACCAGTAGATACCAATTCGGAAGATACAATCGTTATCAATAAAGATATTCCTACAGAAAACCGCCATACTATCGATAAAAATATCTTCCGAAAAGAACCTGTACAAAGTACTGTTTCAGAAGATACCGTAGTACTGAAAAAAGTGCATCATCATACCTCGAATGACAGTGAAGATACTGTTGTGATTCATCACTCACTCCACAAGACAAACATCTCTGAAAAACCGTCATCTGAAAATAATACGATGAATGATATTTCCGACTCTGACGCTTTACAGGATTTCCCTCAGGACTTCTCTCAGGATTCCTATGACACTCCACAGGATTTCCCTCAGGACTTCTCTCAGGATTCCTATGACAC
>CACYBZ010000257.1 GCA_902772795.1 uncultured Ruminococcus sp.
CAACGTAGGGAAAACAATCCGAACGAAGTGAGCCTCGAAAGTTTTTGTCCAACTTTTTTCAAAAAGTTGGTGGGATTTTTAAGGGCGAAGCCCTTAAACTCTCCGAACGTAGTGAGCCTCAAAAGTTGGCAGGATTTTCAAGAGTGCAACCCTTGAACCGGTAACAGAAAAAAATTGTCCGTACAATAATCAACACAACAGCAATAAACAAACAGTAATCAATATACAGAGAATGGCATAATTCCTAAAAAAAACTGTCTTTTCAGCTATGAAACGTACAACAAATCGTGTATGCCAAAAAGTTTCCGTTGTACTTGCAATAACAGAAAAGTCGTGGTAAAATGATAAAGGTCACAGAACGGCTGAATTTAGTATTATCTTACTAAATTCGGTTACAGAAAGTTCCGTGTTTTGTGTACAAATATTTCAAAAAGGAGGCAGAATCTATGGAAGATATGCTGTCCAAAATTGTGGACATGGACGAAAAAGTCCGCCTTGAAACACAGAAAGCCGAACAGAATAAAGCTGATACCTTCAAGAGTATTTCTGAAAAAAAAGACGCTATCTATAACGACTATATCACCCGTGCCAGAGAACGCATAGAAAGCGACTACAAAACTGAACTGAAACGCTCTGAAGAAAAACTCAGAACCGTTCAGAACAAACAAAAAGAATGTCTGACACTGATGGAAGAAATGTACCGTCAGCACTGCGACAAGTGGGTTGATGAAATCGTGGAAAGGGTCATTCATTCCTGATACGGCGTGTTTCTGCGGAAAAGAGGTGAATTAAAACTTGTCAACATACGCATCAAACGCCATTCTTTCAAAGGCTCGGGCAATGTACGGACAACGTCTTACAGAAAATGACTACAACAAACTTCTTGCCTGCAACAGTGTTCCTGAAATTCTGACGTACCTCAAAAATAACGGCAGATACGGCCATCTTCTCGGAAAACTCAGCGAAAATACCATTCACCGTGGTGAACTGGAAATGGTTCTCAGACGACAGCTCTTCGACGACTATGAAGCTTTGTGTCGCTATGAACTCACTGTTGGCGGTGATTTCTCTGACTATACCGTCACAAAAGCCGAAATCGCTCAGATTATGCACTATCTGATTATGCTCAGTGCAGGCAATCCACACGAATTTTACAGCATATTACCCAAGTACTTTTCAAAAGTGTCATCGGTGAACTTCACCGCTATGGCAGGTGCGGAAACTTATGATGAATTTCTGGCAGTGCTGAAAAAATCACCGTACTACAAAATTCTTGAACCGTTCAAGCCTAAAAAAGGCGAAAGAATCAATCTTCCGTCTATCGAAAATGCGTTGTATAATTATATGTTCGGAAAGATTTATCAGATTATCGAAAAAACTCAGGGCGACGAACACAAAGCCTTACGGGATATGTTCTATACCAACATCGACCTGCGTAACTTTACCAGAATCTTCCGTCTGAAAAAGTACTACAAACTCCCCCCTGACGAAATCAAGAAACATCTGTTACCTTTCGGCACACTCAAACAACGACAGATTGACGATATGTGCAATGCCTCCGACACAAAAGAACTCTTTGCCATTATGCAACAGACTTCTTCGGGAAAAGTCATTACTAAAATAAACTATACGTTTGTTCTGGAAATTCCCAAAAGAGCGTTGTATGAGGACAGTTACCGCAGTATGTATTTTTCGGTAAGTCCCATCGTTGTGCTTATTGCCTACTATAACCTCGCTGAGGCGGAAATCAACAACATTATCAATATTATTGAAGGTGTCCGTTACAAGGCGGATATCGAAAAAATCAGAAGACTTCTGATTTACAAATAAAATTCACATCGACGAAAGGAGGAAATGCCATGTCCGTTGCTCCTATGAAAGCTGTCAGCATCATCGGTTTGCAGAAGTATTTTGATAAAGTCATCAATATTCTTGGCGATTCGCAGGTCTTTGAACCTGAAAATGTCACGACATTTTATTCTGACACGGAAAAATTTGTCAGTTTTTCCGAACCCAACCGCTATGCCGAACTGCTGACGGAACTTGACAACGCTCTCGCTGTTGCCAACGTAGAACCTGAACTGACAGATATTTCGGATTTTTCGTGCAGTAACAGCGAACTGATTGACTACTGCACCAGGGCAATCGAAAATCTGAACAGCAGAATCACTAAAGTTTCCGACAAGGAAGCGGAAATCGAAAAGTGTTCCCGAAGTATAGAACAGACATCTCATTTTCTTGGCGTTAAACTGGATATGGACAGGGTAAGGGCTTGTGAATATATCCGTCCACGTTTCGGCAGAATGCCCGTGGAAAGTATGCGTTATCTGGAAAAGTATGATGACAACCCTTATGTCATGTTTGTACAGACGGCAGTTGACAAGGAATACGTATGGGGGGTGTATATGGCACCCGTCGACAACGAAGAAGATATTGACCGTATTTTTTCGGGTATGCTCTTTGAAAAATGTGACGTTTCCGACATTGAGGGAACGCCTGAAGCGTACATCGCCAAAAAACAGAACGAAAAAGAACTGCTCGAACAGGAACTTGACAGTATCCGTAATGAAGTCACTGATTTCAAAACCAAAAATTATGATGTCTTTCTGCAGTATTATACCAAACTCAATCAGAAAACCATCTACCAGAATATGAAAAGCTATGCTATGCTTTACAACAAGAGTGAAACGAAAAGTTTCGTGCTGTGCGGTTGGATTCCTGCGGAAAACGTTCCTGAAATTGAGAAAAAACTCAGAAAAGTCAAAAGCGTCGAATGGCAGACAGACGATGCACTTAACCAACTGGAAAAATCTCCCCCGATTAAACTCAAGGACAGCTGGATTTCCCGCCCGTACAAATTCTATGTGGAAATGTACGGTGTCCCCAAATACAACGAGGTTGACCCGACTACTTTCATGGCAATTACCTACACTGTACTTTTCGGGGCAATGTTCGGCGATTTCGGTCACGGCATTGTACTTGCCATTGCCGGCTATATCATGTACAGGTTCAAAAATATGAAAGTCGGAAAAATCCTGATTCCCTGCGGAATATCTTCCTCATTGTTCGGTCTGCTGTTCGGGTCGGTGTTCGGCTTTGAAGAGGCGTTCAACGGCATTTACAAATCCCTTTTCGGTCTGGACGAAAAGCCTGTCGAAGTCATGGGAAAAGATATCATCACCGTGATTCTTGCATCGGTATTTGTCGGCGTGTCGCTGGTACTGGTGGCAATGGGTATGAATATCTATTCTTCCCTTAAACAGAAAAATTACGGCAGTGCGTTGTTCGGGTCGAACGGTGTTGCGGGAATGGTGGTCTATGCCACAGTATGTGCGGGTATCGTGCTGATGCTGATGTTTGATATCAACATTTTCAATATTTTCACCATTCTTGCCCTGATTGTTCTTCCCTTTGTGCTTATCTTTCTGGCAGAACCCCTCGGGGAACTCGTCAAAGGCGAAAAGAACTGGAAGCCTGAAAAATGGGGCGATTACTGTACGCAGAACGGCTTTGAAATGTTTGAAGTCATTCTTTCCTATCTTTCCAATACAATGTCATTCCTGAGAGTGGGGGCATTCGTCATGGTACACGCCGGAATGATGCAGGTTGTCTTTACGCTCATCGAACTGGTAGGCGGTGTCGGAAGCGTCGGCGGAATCATTACACTTGTTCTTGGAAATCTGTTCGTCATTGCTCTGGAAGGTCTGCTGGTTTCCATTCAGACATTAAGACTGGAATTTTATGAAATGTTCAGCCGTTTCTACAGCGGTACGGGCAGACCGTATAACCCTGTCGTACTCAGAAAAGTCAATTCGTTACAATCTTGAACCACTTCTCAGACTGTAAAAGGCGGTTGCCTTTTCATACAAAATCATTATCTATATTTTTTCAGGAGGATTATTACTATGGAAATTTTGTTGCTTGCTTTATTACCGTTCCTTTTCTTAATCGGGTCAGCTGTTGTCACGAACAAAGCCGTCAGCAGAGGGGCAAAAAGAAAAAAGTCAGTGATTTTACAGATGCTGTCCTTTGCTACTGTTCTGATTTGCTGTGCGGCATTTCCGCTTATCGCCAGTGCGGCAGGCGAAACACAGGAAGCTGTAAAAACAGCCTCCAACGGTCTTGGACTGATTGCCTGTGCAATTTCAACAGGTATTGCCTGCCTTGGGGCAGGAATTGCGGTTGCAGGTGCTGCACCTGCGGCTATCGGAGCAACTTCGGAAGACCCTAAGGCATTCGGTAAAGCACTTATCTTCGTCGTACTTGGTGAAGGTGTTGCTATCTACGGTCTGTTGATTTCCATACTCATCTATACAAAATGCTGATTACCTATGTAACAAGCAGGTGAAAAAACTATGCGTTTCTATCTGATTAGTGACAATATTGATACGCAGCTCGGCATGAGGCTGGCAGGCATTGAAGGCGTGGTCGTTCACGAAGAAGATGAAGTCAAACGGGAACTGGACAAGGCTATCCATACAGAGGATATCGCCGTTATACTGATGACAGAAAAACTGGTAAAACTGTGTCCCGAAATGATTTATGACCTTAAACTCAGTTGCTCCCGACCGCTTATTGTCGAAATTCCTGACAGACACGGCAACGGCAGAACAAAGGATTCCATTACCCGATATGTACAGGACGCTATCGGTATAAAATTATGACTGTCGCTGACACGTGTCAGCAAAATGCCGTTTCTTACGGCATTTTTAGTTCAGTTCAAGGGTGTTTCCCTTGAAAATCCCACAAGGGGCTTGCCCCTTTACCCCACCGACTGCTGAAAAAGTCGGACAAAACTTTCCGAGGAAAATCTGCTGTGACAGATTTTTCTTGGAAAAACACCGCAGATGTATTTTTTTCACGGTGTCGCAAAGGAGGGAACTATCGGCGTGGCTGAAAAAAAAGCAAAAAAGAAAAATGAGAATGAAAGTAAATTTCTCAAAGCAATAGAAAAATATGCCAGACAGCAACAGATGGCATTGCAGACAGAAACGGAAGTCTTTGAAAAGGAAGCTCTGCAAAAGGCAGAACGGGACGGTCTGCGTGATGCACAGAGTCTTATCAACAAGGAACGTACCGCCATGCGTGCGAAAATATCCGCTGACATGGCAAAAAAGGAAGCGGACGGTAATCTGGAAATTTTCAAGACAAGACAGCGTATGACAGCGGAGATTTTTGAAAAAGCCTCCGAAAAACTCAGAAATTATACCGCTACCCCTGACTATGAGAAAAAACTGCTGGCATATGCCAGAGAATGTGCCGAATTTTTCGGAAAAGCAGATGTGGAGGTCTGTCTTTGTAAGCGGGATATACCGCTGGCAGAGAAAATCACGGCAATTTTCGGGGCAGGGTGTACGGTCAAGGAAGTGGCAGATATCCGAATCGGCGGACTGCGTGCCTACTGTCCGCAACAGCAGATAGCTGTCGACAAAACATTTGATACACAACTCGAACAACAGAAAGAGTGGTTCTATGAACACTCTGATTTGAAAGTCAAACCCGAATAAACTTCATAGAAAGGATATGATTTGTAACAATGGAAAATCAGAATGTCGTATACGGTATTAACGGACCTGTCGTTACCGTTCTGAAAACAAAGGCTTTTTCTATGATGGAAATGGTTTATGTGGGAGAAAAAAAACTGGTCGGCGAAGTCATTACCGTTACAGAGGAAATGACGACCATTCAGGTCTATGAGGAAACAACAGGACTGAAACCCGGTGACCCTGTTGTCGGTACAGGTGCTCCGATGAATGTTCTGCTTGGCCCGGGCATTATCACCAACATCTTTGACGGTATTGAAAGACCACTGCAGGCTATTGCCGACGAAAGCGGTGCTTTTATTTCCCGAGGTGTTTCCGTTTCCGCTCTGGATACCGAAAAAGAATGGGACGTTACCCTGAAAGTCAGCGTCGGTGACACTCTTGTTTCGGGACAGATTTACGCTACATTGCCCGAAACGCCTGTTATTGAACATCGTCTGCTTGTTCCGCCGAGAGTCAGTGGCAAAGTCAGGAAAGTTGCTCCCGACGGCAGGTATAAACTGATGGATACCGTCGTTACACTGGAACTGGAAGACGGTTCGGAATATGCACTTACCCTCTGTCAGCAGTGGCCAATCCGAACACCCAGACCCGTCAAGGAAAGACTTGCCCCGACAATTCCGCTGATTACGGGACAAAGAGTTATTGATACACTGTTTCCCGTTTCCAAGGGCGGTACGGCAGCCGTTCCAGGAGGATTCGGAACGGGAAAAACAATGACACAGCATCAGATTGCCAAATGGTGTGATGCCGATATCATTGTCTATGTCGGCTGCGGTGAACGTGGCAACGAAATGAGTCAGGTTCTGGAAGAATTTTCGGCTCTGGTAGACCCCAAAAACAACCGTCCCATGACAGACCGTACTGTTCTTATCGCCAACACGTCCAATATGCCTGTTGCTGCCCGTGAAGCGTCCATTTATACGGGAATTACCCTCGCTGAATATTATCGTGATATGGGTTATGATGTGGCTATCATGGCAGATTCCACGTCACGTTGGGCAGAGGCTCTCCGAGAAATTTCGGGTCGTCTGGAAGAAATGCCTGCCGAAGAAGGTTATCCCGCTTACCTCCCCTCACGGCTTGCCGAATTCTATGAACGTGCAGGACGTGTCACCCCTTTGTGCGGCGGCAGCGGTTCAGTCACTATTATCGGTGCGGTATCACCCCAGGGCGGTGACTTCTCTGAACCCGTCACCCAGAATACCAAGCGTTTTATCCGTTGTTTCTGGGCGTTGGATAAGTCGCTTGCCTATGCCAGACATTATCCTGCCATCAACTGGATTGGCAGTTACAGCGAATATTTCACCGACCTTGACAAATGGTTTGTTGACAATTACGGCGAAGAGTTTGTCAGATGCCGTAACAGTATCAGTTCCCTTTTGCAGGAAGAAAGTTCCCTTATGGAAATTGTCAAACTTATCGGTGCAGATGTCCTCCCCGATGACCAGAAACTCGTTATTGAAATTGCCAAGGTTATCCGTGTAGGCTATCTTCAGCAGAACGCTTTCCACAAGGACGACACCTTTGTATCCCTTGAAAAACAATTACTCATGATGAAAACAATTTTACATCTTTATGAACGTACCAGACATCTGGTAAGTGCCAATATTCCCATTGCCAGAGTTCTGGAAAAGGGTCTTTTTGACAAGCTCCTGAAAATGAAATACGATATTCCCAACGACAAACTGGAAATGTTCGATGACTATATCAGGGAAATTGATGAAAAAATTGATGACATCACCGCAGTTCAGCTGTAATTTCACGGAAAGAAGGTTTGTAGCAGAATGATTATAGATTATGTGGGCGTTAAAGAAATCAACGGGTCGCTTATTGTCATCGACGGCGTAAAGGACGCTTTCTTTGATGAAGTGGTGGATATCCGCCTTGACGACGGCACTATGCGTCGTGGCAGAATCGTCACGATGGAGGGGGAAAGAGTTGTTGTGCAGGTATTTCAGGGAACACGTTCCATTTCCCTCACCAATACCCGTACACGACTGACAGGTCACCCTATGGAAATGCCTATGTCCCCTGAAATTGTCGGCAGAGTGTTCAACGGCTCGGGCGTTCCCATTGATAACCTCGGCAATGTCTTTCCCGACAAGAAATATGATATCAACGGGTCGCCCATCAATCCCGTTTCCCGAATCTATCCCCAGAACTATATCAATACAGGTATTTCTACCATTGATACCCTCATGACACTTATCCGTGGACAGAAACTGCCTATTTTTTCAGGGTCAGGTATGACGCATAACGAACTTGCCGTACAGATTGTACGACAGGCAAAAATTTCCGATGAAGCAGGACAGGGCTTTGTGGTGGTCTTTGCCGCTATGGGTGTCAAAAACGACGTTGCCGACTATTTCCGCAGAAGTTTTGAAAAGTCAGGCGTATTGCAGAGGGTTGTCATGTTCCTCAACCTCGCCAATGACCCCATTATTGAACGTATTCTCACCCCCAGATGTGCGTTGGCTGTCGCTGAATACCTCGCATTTGAACTCAACAAACACGTTCTTGTCATTATGACGGATATGACCTCCTATGCCGAAGCATTGCGTGAGTTCAGCACGTCAAAAGGCGAAATTCCCGGACGAAAAGGTTTCCCAGGCTATATGTATTCCGACCTCGCTTCCCTTTATGAACGGGCAGGAATGGTCAAGGGAAAAACAGGTTCTGTCACACAGATTCCCATTCTCACCATGCCCAACGATGACATCACTCACCCTATCCCCGACCTTACAGGCTATATCACCGAAGGACAGATTGTTCTTGACAGAAGTCTTCAGGCTCAGGGTATTTATCCCCCTGTATCGGTACTGCCGTCGCTTTCCCGACTGATGAAAGACGGTATCGGCGAAGGCTTTACCAGAAAAGACCATCAGTCTGTTGCCAATCAGCTTTTCGCCTCCTATGCCAAAGTTATGGACGCAAGGTCACTTGCATCGGTTATCGGTGAAGAAGAACTTTCCGCCGTGGATAAAAAATACATTCAGTTCGGCAGACTTTTCGAGGCACGATTCGTCAATCAGGGCAGTGACGACAACAGAAGTATTGAACAAAGTCTGGATCTGGGCTGGCAGCTTCTCTCCCACCTGCCGAAAAGCGAACTGGACAGAGTGGACGATGAAACGCTCAACGCTCATTATATAGACAACATCGAAGACTATGAGGCGAAAAACAACGCTCTCCAATAACGGGCAGAATGCCGTTTCTGCCTATACAGAAAGGCGGTGTGTGAATTGGCTAACAAGGCGGTTGCCACAAAAGGCAATCTTATCAATATGAAAAAATCGCTGGCACTGGCGAAAGTCGGCTATGAACTCATGGACAAGAAACGAAATATTCTTATTCGGGAAATGATGGCTCTTATCGACAAAGCCAACGAAATTCAGAATAAAATTGATGACGCTTACAGTGAGGCTTATTTAAGTCTGCAAACCGCTAATATTACTATCGGTTTCAACAGTGCAAGGGCTCAGACCATTCCCATCGAAGACACTTTGCAACTGTCGTCAAGAAGTGTCATGGGTGTGGAAATTCCCATTGTCACTATTGACTGCGACGATACCAGAATTTCTCTGGAATACGGAATGTATGAATCCAACAACGTGCTGGATAATGCCCGCTTCAAGTTCGTTCAGGTAAAGAAACTGACCGCTACTCTGGCGGAAATAGAAAACAGTGTCTATCGTCTTGCCGTGGCTATCAAGACCACACAGAGGCGTGCCAATGCGTTGAAAAATATCATGATACCCCGTTTTGAAGAAAACGTCAAGACTATCACTGACGCACTGGACGAAATGGACAGAGAAGAATTCTCCAGAATGAAAGTCATCAAGACCCAGAAGCAAAACAAAGAACGTCTGAAAAAACGACTGCAGAACATGTCATAATAAAAATCTCCGAACATTTTACCGTTCGGAGATTTTTTGAGTTTAAGGTCTTCGCCCTTAAAAATCCCACCAACTTTTTGAAAAAAGTTGGACAAAAACTTTTTAAGGCTCACTTCGTTCAGATTTTTCTCTATGCGTTGTCCGAAATCTGCGACAGCAGATTTCACCATAAAGTTTCGGTCAAGCCTTTTTAAAGGCTTGCAGGGTTCAGGGGCGTTGCCCCATATGCACTAACATAAGTCATAACGAGTAGTGCAATAGTTTTATTTACCCCTCCGTCCTGTCGGACACCTCCCCTTTCAGGCAATGTCGTCAACTTAAGATTTATTG
>CACYBZ010000258.1 GCA_902772795.1 uncultured Ruminococcus sp.
CAAACGATGGTAGCTTTGGCAAAATCGGATACGATGAAACAGGAATTTTCTCAATATGGGTATATTTGTCTATATTTTGAGTAGCAGCATAACAGATGAATGAACAAATAGAAAAACTGATAGAAAATATTGAAAAAGTCATCGTCGGAAAAAAGATAGCCATTGTCAAGGTGATTGTCGCTTTACTTTCCGAAGGACATATTCTGATTGAAGATGTTCCGGGAGTCGGAAAAACAAGACTGGTATCGGCGTTGGCGAGTTCGGTGGACGGACAATTCAACCGTATTCAGCTTACCCCCGATATTATGCCTTCGGATATTGTCGGATTTTCGATGATTGACCCTCAGACAAGAGAATTCACTTACAAAACGGGTGTAGCTATGTGTAATTTTCTGCTGGCGGACGAAATCAACAGGGCATCACCAAAAGCACAGTCAAGTCTGCTGGAAGTTATGGAAGAACATCAGATATCCCTTGACGGTCGTACCATGCCGTTACCGTCACCGTTTATGGTACTGGCAACGCAGAATCCTGTGGAAACATACGGCACTTATCATTTACCTGAGGCACAGATGGACAGGTTCTTAATGAAAATTTCTATGGGATATCCGTCAATGGAAGAAGAACTGGATATTATCCGCCGTTCGGAAACCAATGAATTTACCGAAAAACTGACAGCGGTAATGCAGATGGAAGATATTCTGTACCACATTGCCGAAGTCAAAAAAGTACGCTGTACAGACAACGTGAAAAAATATATTGTCAACCTGCTCAATGCCACAAGAAATTCGTCTTTGGTCAGACTGGGTGCTTCTCCCCGTGCAGGAATTGCCTTGCTGAGAGCGTCCAAAGCGTTCGCCTATATTTACGGAAGAAATTATGTTGTCCCTGATGATGTCAGAAATGTAATGACAGCCGTACTTTCCCACCGTCTGATACTTTCTCCAAAAGGAAAGTCCGCTTTTGCCACACCTGAAGATGTCATGACGGCAATAGCCGAAACAGTTTCTGTACCCTTACAATAGCGGTGATGAATGATGAAGAAAAACAAAAAGCGTTCCTCTGAACAGCCGTCCAGAAAAACAGAAAGTCTGTTCTTACGCAATCTGAAAGGAATCAGCGTCTATCTGTGCTGTATCAGCATTGCCTTGTTCATCATGTATTATTTCGAGGGCGATGCGGGTATGTTGCTGGCAATAGCTCTGGGCTGTGCATTACTGCTTTCCCTGCTGGTGACACTTCTGGTAAAATCCTTTCTTCAGGTATCCTGTACAGTGGATACAACAAGCGTCAACAAAGGTGATGTTATCCGTTATGTCATTCGGGTAAATAAAACAATCACTTTTCCGACACCTGTTATTGAACTGTATATGGATTGCTCTCCCCACCTTACCAAAGAAATTGATGTCTATAAACTGACTCTGGGATTTCATACGGGAAATCAGGTAGAAATTCCTGTACTTTCCCGACATACAGGGGTCGCTCATATCGGTATGCGTGATGTTCTGATCAGTGATTATCTGGGAGTATTCTGCTTTCGGCTGAAAACATCTGCGGAAAACAATACCGTCAGACTGTCTGTATATCCGAATATTCCCGATGTTGCCGTACAGACCAATTTTCTGAAAACAGCGGTGTTGTTTTCGGGTGGTGACGATGAGGAAGAAGAAACCGACGAAACGGCACTGGTACAGACAGGATTTCCCGGATATGACCACCGTGAATATTATCCCGGAGACCCTGTGAAACGGATTAACTGGAAATTGTCGTCCAAACGGGATATCTATATGATACGTCTTGATGAAAAAATGGCCGGAACAGGACAACTGTTTTTTCTGGATATGCCCCCTGCCCAACAGAATGAGATAACTCTCTCGGTACGGGACAATATCATCGAAGGTATGCTGGCAGTATTTACCATGATTGTTCAGGAAGGCAATGAAGTCATTCTGTTTTTTCCGAACGGTACAACATGGCAACGTAAAGAAATACGTCACACAGCAGATATTCAGGCATTACAGGAACTCACAGCGGATTTTGCCCCTTGTCTTAACGGACAGCTTATTCCGAAAGAAATTATCACAAGTCATAAAACACCTATTTGCTTCACCACAGCAACCGCTGAAAATCTGTCATCTGTCAGTCAGATTGTTTCACAGATACCTGACGGATTGCTGATAAGTTCCGAACTTGCCCGCTTACCGCAACTTACCTCTGAAATGTGGCTGTTGTCGGACGACTGGGAACTGAAAAAATATTAACAAGGAGATTTCAGATGAATACTACCAAAATCAGCAAATATATCAGTTGTATTCTGCGACACAAACCTGAACTTATCGGTATCTCTATCGAAAAAAACGGAGCATGGGCAGATGTCGAACAACTGATTAAAGGGGTAAGCCGAAAGTATCCCATAGACAGAAACCTGCTGGAAGAAATTGTCAGAAATGATGAAAAACAACGTTATGCCTTTAATCAGGATAAAACAAAAATCCGTGCCAATCAGGGGCATTCCATAGATGTCAATATCGCTTTTCAGGAATTGCCTCCCCCTGAAATCCTTTACCACGGTACATCATCAAAAAATCTGGACTCCATTTTTCAGACAGGAATCAATAAGGGAAATCGACTTTATGTTCATTTGTCCAAAGATATTCCTACCGCTGAAAAAGTCGGGGCAAGACACGGAACACCTGTTATTTTGTCCGTATCCTCTCTGGCAATGTATAATGACGGCTATCGTTTCTATCTTTCTGACAACGGTGTCTGGCTTACCGAATTCGTGCCTGTAAAGTATATCAGCGTCAGTGCATACAAACCGTAAACCCTTAAAAATCCTGCCCAAAGGCTCCGCCTTTGGAATCCGCAAACTTTTTGAAAAAAGTTTGACAAAAACTTTTATGGCTCACTTCGTTCGG
>CACYBZ010000259.1 GCA_902772795.1 uncultured Ruminococcus sp.
CCTTTAAAATCCCACAAGGGGCTTTGCCCCTTGACCCCACCACTTTTTGAAAAAAGTGGACAAAAACTTTTCATTGTCATAGCTAAAGGTTACTTTTTATAGAAAAATAATTCCGACCGCTCAGGCAGAAAAAATTTTTTTGTCTGTTTATCCAAAGTGTACCAACGGGAATTTCTCAGAGTTTTGTATTACTCAGCAGTTCCATTTCATAACCCACGAACTCTTCCAGAAAAGTTTCTGCAAAGCTTTCGCCTATAGCAATTTCCTTTTTTTCGCCTGTCTTCATGTTTTTCAATACAGCCATGTTACTTTCGACTTCATCGTCACCGATGACAATACTGAATTTTGCTCCGATTTTGTCAGCATACTTCATCTGAGCCCTGACACTTCTTCCCACAACGTCACATTCCGCCGACAATGATGCCTGTCTTATCTGACTGACCATATTGAATGACTTTATTTTCGCCTTTTCGCCTATGCTTGCCACATACAAATCACAGGTATCCGGTTTTTCTATTTCTATTTTCTGTTCTTCCATCAAAGCAAGCAGTCTTTCCATACCAAGACCAAATCCCAATGACGGTGTAGGCTGTCCGCCAAGTTCTTCAATCAGACCGTCATAACGTCCGCCGCCACAGACCGTTCCCTGAGAACCTAAACTGGTTGTGACAAATTCAAAAACTGTCTTTGTATAATAATCCAGTCCACGGACAATCTTCGGATTGATAACATATCGGATTCTGGCACTGTCAAGATAAGATTTTACCTTTTCAAAATGTTCCTTACACTCATCGCAAAGATAGTCCAGCACGACAGGAGCATTTTCAGCAATCTGAGAACATATCGGACTTTTACAGTCCAGAATTCTCATCGGATTCTTGTCCAGTCGGGAAAGACAGGTTTCACAGAGTTCTCCTTTACGGCTTTCAAAATAGGCTTTCAGTGCCTTGTGATATTCTGCACGACATTTCGGACAACCAATAGAATTCAGTTCCAGCTGTAAATTCTGAATACCCAGTCTTTCAAACAGACTGTAAGCCAATGTGATAATTTCAGCGTCCGCCATAGGGTCAGATGTTCCGAACACCTCAATGCCGAACTGGTGAAATTCCCTGTAACGGTTTGCCTGCTTTTTCTCGTAACGGTAACACGAATCAAAATAGAACGTCTTTACGGGCAGACCATCATTATAGATAGCATTTTCCAGCAATGCCCGTACTGCTCCCGCCGTACCCTCGGGACGCAAAGTGATTGATGTTCCGCCTTTGGTATTGAATGTATACATTTCTTTCTGTACGACATCGGTAGTATCTCCCACACCACGCTGAAACAGTTCAGTGTGTTCAAAGACGGGTGTACGGATTTCCTTGAACCCGTATGAATGTGCATGGTCTTTCATGATATTTTCAATAAACTGCCATTTATAGCTGTCTTTCGGCAATACGTCCTGAGCACCGTATACCCTTTTTGTTATCAAAGCCATTGTCATAACCTCCGTTAATCCATCTCAATTGCAGGTGCTTTGTCCTTAAACGAATCTGACAAGAAACAGTCCGCAAAAACATAGGGGATAGGCTGTAAAGTCTACCCCCTATCGGTATTCTATTGTACTACAATATTGTTCGGCTGACAAGAGTGTTATACGATAAGTTTATTTGACAACATCTCTCCAGTCAAGGTCACCTCTGCCAAGTCCCTGTACCAATACTTCCGCCGTAGCAATATTTGTTGCGACAGGTATATTATGCATATCGCACAGACGCAACAAATTGATATCATTGGGTTCATTGGGTTTAGGGTTCAAGGGGTCACGGAACAGCAAGAGCATATCAATTTCATTATAGGAAATTCTGGAGGCAATCTGTTCGCCACCTCCCTGTGAACCGCTGAGGAATTTCTCAATCTGTAATCCTGTTGCTTCCGAAACAAGTCTGCCGGTCGTACCTGTGGCACACAAATCGTACTTACTGAGAATACCACAGTACGCTATACAGAACTGAACCATCAATTCTTTCTTTTCATCGTGAGCTATCAACGCAATTTTCACAATAATCCCTCTTTCCGATAGATTCATAAAATATAAAAAGCAATGTCAACATATCAACAAAGGAATATTTTTGCCGTCAATCCTGTCGGATATTCTCCGCACACACTCCATTGCCGTCAATCCCTTTACGGACTGCCCCGTCTTTGGCAAAGACCGAACCGTCTTTTTATCTTCGGCGATAATGCCTATCAGTTGTATGCCTGTTTCATCAATAATACGGTCAAGGTCAGGGTAGACGTTTGCTTTTGCGAATTCCCGCTTTGAGAACTTATTGATAATCAGCCGTATATTATTTTTGCCGAGGTCATTGAGTTTTCGGCGTACACCGACGCAACACCGAACACTGGCAGGGTCAGTATTTGCCACCACCAGACACATATCCGCAGGATACACCGCTGTTTCCATTCCTTTTCCTATTCCCGACGGGGAATCCAGAAGAATATAGTCAAAACGGTTGCGGATTTTGTGGGTAAAGCGTTGCATTTCCTCCTTACTGACAAGGTCATCAGGGTTCTGCGATGCCGAAATCAGAAACAGTCCCGAAAGAAATTCGCAAGGATAGATAATCTTTTCTTCGGTGCAGTTTCCCTTGACAACATCAGAAATGTCAAAAACAAGATTTCTTTCCACTTCCATAAGGATATCCAGCCCACGCATACCACAGTCACAGTCAATCAACAAAACAGTATGACCGCTTCTGACAAGAGCCATACCTAACATAGCACATAGCGTCGATTTGCCTGTACCGCCTTTTCCTGAAACGACAGAAACAATCTTTCCCATACATTTCCTTTCAAAAACAGCATTTTCCGTCTAAAGACTTCTTACCCTATATTCTAGCAGAAAATTTCATATAAGTCAAATTCTTTTTTTATGTTTTTTGAGTAAATTGCACATTTTTATACAGAAAATTATCAACAAACTTATTCCCTGATTTTTGTCTACATTGTTGACCGTTGATTTTATGTCAAGATACACAACATTACAGGGAAA
>CACYBZ010000260.1 GCA_902772795.1 uncultured Ruminococcus sp.
AAAGGCTTGCGGGGTTCAGGGGCGGAGCCCCTGATAGGGTTGAGGGGCAAAGCCCCTCACAGGACAAAATCCCTTACTGTTATGCCTCAGTTGTGTCACCTGATATGTTCTTCAGATTTTCCCTTGCCTGCTCCACGGCTGACTTTTCAAGAATTTTCTCCGATACCTGTGTGGCAACCGCTTTGGCAATTTCTTCTTCCGTTACGGGTTGCGGTCTGGCTTCCTCTGACGGTGACTTGATATTCTCTGTGGGATATTTCTCGTCCAACTGCGACTTCATACGGTTGATATCCGCAGTTGTCGGCAAATCCTCCAACATTCTGATGTGATTGTTGTATATCTCCAGCAACTGTTCACGCAAAACAACTGCATCAGCCTGTAAACGTAAATAGTCGGTCTTTTTGCCTTCAACACTCATGTTGGCATCATACACAATACGCTTGGCTTCTGCTTTCGCTTCCTCCAATAATGTGGAAACTTTCTGTTCTGCCTCTTTTACCGCTGACCCTTTTACTTTCTCGGCATTAATCAATGCTCCTCTTACACTTTCTTCGTCACGTCTGTATTTCTCTATTCTCTTGGCTAAAATATCCAGTTTCTTGACAAGCTCTACCTTTTCTTTCTTGTTCTGCTCCAGTGTTGCCACCACTTCACTGACAAATCTATCGACTTCTTCTCTGTTGTAACCACTCATTGATTTCTTGAACTGTACATTCTTTGCTTCTTCAATACTGATCATAACAAAAACACTTCCTTATCTGTATTTTTTGACATTCATTTTCAGTCGTCCTTTCCTTGTGATGCCTGAAAATGTTTCTACTATGAATTTACCCTTTCCCCTTACAGAAATAACAGCTCCGTCCTTTACTGTCTGACTGACACGGATGACTTCTGCACCGTCAACACATACCATACCTTGCTTTATCAGCATTGCTGATTGTTCACGGCTTGTCGGAATTATCGCTGAAACAACATTGTCAAGTCGGGCAGAAGCTACGGTGTAACTGCATTCTTCAAAACGGGGAACAAAGGCAATTCCCTCACTACTGTTCCACTCACTTACCTCTACCCCTGTATTTCCGATTTTCTGTATCTGTGTGATGACATAATCTTTGATTTCTGTTCTGACAAAGGCAACCGACATTCCCTCAGCGACCAGAATGTCACCTATGGATTCACGTTTAATCCCTAAAGACATCATGGCCCCTAAAAAATCTCGGTGTGTCAGCGGATATCTCGGCGGATAACGAAAACAGATTCCTGTAACAGGATAATCACTTTCGGCAATGTTTTCATGACTGTTCCCTATTGCCAGTATTTTACGCTCACTTTCGCCATATCCTCCGAAAAAACCGTAACAGATATCCGTTTTTCCGAAAAGAAACTGCTGTGCTGCCGCCAGTTCATGACCGTTCAGAAATCCGATGAAATACGGTTGCCATGTCTTACGGGATATTCTGATACCGTCCTCTATTTTTGCTGTCAGCAATCCGTCTTTTTCTCTCATATCTGTTATTCGATAATCAACAGTCCGTTATTGGCAAGCTCCCCTATCAGACTGTCACCTTTCAATTCTACGTTGTCGGGAGTAACAATGAAAATATTCTTGGCTATCCGCTGTACCTTTCCGTGCTTGACATAAGCACAACCGCTGATAAAGTCAATAATACTTCTGATTTCATTTTTCGGTGTTTCTTCAAAATTCAGCAAAATGGTGTAATTTTCTATCAGCTGATCGGCAATGTACTTGATATCATTACCGTAAGACTGCGGTTTTACACAGACTACCCTTAATTTGGTTGTGGCATTGATGTCAAAAAACTTTCTGTCACTGCTGTAAGACGCTGAACTGCTGCCGTAATCATAGTTGCCCTGCGAAGCACTGCCACTGCTGCCATAATCATAATCGCTTGATGAACTACTGCTGTAACCGCTGTCTGCTGAACGGTAATCTGAACTGTTGCGTGTACTGCCATAGTTATTATCCGCTGAATGATAATCTGAACTGCTACTACTATGATAACTGTAGTTATCATAACTGCCGACATTACTTCCGTAACTTCCGTAACTGCTGTCACTGCTGTGCTGCGAAGAAGAACTACCGGTATACCTGTTCATAAAGTCATCTTCCAGTTCTTCTTCACTGCTGCGTGTTCGCCGCCTGTTGGTGTATTTGCGTTTTCCTGTATTTCTCTCTGCGGAATGTTTTCTGTTTCTGCGTGGACGTTCATCTTGGGTGTTATATATATAATCACTGTCGTTTTCATATTCATCATAATCGTCTTCGTCGTAATCGTCCTCAAAACCTTCTGAATTCCATAACT
>CACYBZ010000261.1 GCA_902772795.1 uncultured Ruminococcus sp.
AATCAATGTACTGCATACAACTGTGGCAATAGCAGTACCTACACCGTCAATCAGCATAAGTTTTCCGAAATTGGCAACGGCAAGTGTCAGACCGCACAGAAATGCTACCCGTATTTCTTTCCATACCACCCGAAAAATATCCCTGAACTGTATTTCTTCCAGCGACAGCCCTCGTATTACCGTAACCGAAGCCTGCGACCCGGAATTACCGCCCGTATCCATCAGCATAGGAATAAATGCTGTCAACACAACCTGGGTTGCCAGAGCTTCTTCGAATCCTGTAATAATCATACCCGTAAATGTTGCCGAAATCATCAGCAATAAAAGCCAGGGAACACGCTTTCCCCAGGTTTCCAGTACTCCTGTTTTGAGATAAGGTTTGTCTGTCGGCGTAATAGCAGCCATCATTTCCATATCTTCTGTAACTTCGTCTTCCATAACGTCAATGGCATCATCTACTGTGACAATACCTACCAGACGGTCTTCATTATCGACCACAGGCATAGCAAGAAAATCATATTTCTTAAAATAATTGGCAACTTCTTCTTTATCATCCAATGTCTTGACAGAAATAACATTGGTCTCCATAATGTCTTTTACGACATCATCATCATCGCTGAGCAGTAATGTTTTCATGGAAAGCAATCCGACAAGTGTACGGTTATTGTTAGTAACATAACTCGTATAGATAGTTTCTTTATCGACACCTGTACGCCGTATTCTCTTGATGGCATCTTTTACCATCATATCAGGACGTAAGGTAACATATTCTGTCGTCATGATACTTCCTGCACTATCATCGGGATATTTCAGAATTTCGTTGATAGCTTTTCGTGTTTCGTTGTCCGCAGAGAGCAAAATTCTCTTGACAACGTTGGCAGGCATTTCCTCCACGATGTCGACCATATCATCGACATAAAGTTCATCAACGACTTCCTTTAATTCCGTATCGCTGAATCCGTGTATCAACAATTCCTGTGTATCGTCGTCCATCTCGACAAAGGTTTCCGCAGCGAGTTCTTTAGGCAATATTCTGAATAACAACGGACGTTTGTTTTCGTCCATCTCATCAAAAAGGGTAGCAATATCTATTGCTTTCATTGTTGTCAGAACATCTCGTATAGAAACATATTTTTTCTGTTCCAGTAATCTTTCGATTGTCTGTATCATCTGTGGGGTAAATTTCTCTTCCATCGTTACTTTTCCTCCTAATTGAATTATCATTTATTCCGTAATTACGAAATAAGCATTAGAAGTATAGTAAAGACAGTACAAACCTTTTCCATCAGTCTGTGGGATAAAAACAGAGGCACAGTGTCCGTCCTATCCGTATGTGGTCTGATGACGGGTCGGGAACTGTCCCTTTACTACTTCCTGCCTCCATTTTTTTCACCTCTCCATCGTGTCAAAAAGTCAAATTCAATATACACACCGTACCTCATCATTTTACCCCTAAAGCCGCTTACTGTCAATTACTTTGATGGATATTTTATAAAAGATATTTTCTTTTCATGGATTTGTTATCTATCATAGACAAGCATTGTTTTCTGTAACAAAACAATGAATTTTAAATAAAGTCTCTTGTCAAGTGTGGTGGATTATGATAACATAATAAGTCAGAAACGGAAAAAACAGACTTTTTTTGGAACTTATGGTATGGTTTAGATTTCAGTTTAAGGAGACATAAAACAATGTCAGAAGATTTTACGGACAAAAACGGTTCAACCAAAAAAGGAAGTGGTCTTTTTAACAGACTGTTTCGAGGAAGTGAACCTGAAACGCAGATTGATGCGGAAAGTGAAGTTATTCGGGTTATCAATTTGTCGTGTGAACAGGGACTGATTGACAACAACTGTAAAATTATGTTGGAAAATATGTTTAAGTTTGATGATACGTCGGCAGGAGAACTGATGACACATCGCAAAGATGTTGTTGCCCACGAAGATACGGACAGTCTGAAAGAGGTTGTGGAGAGTGTCATAACAACGGGGTATTCCCGAATTCCCATTTATCATGAAGACATTGATAATATTGTGGGAATTCTCTATGCGAAAGATTTGTTGCGGTTTATTTTTAGTGATATTCCAGCAGATTTTCGGTTGACAGATATTGTCAGAGATGTATTTTTTGTGCCGAGTTCCAAGAAATGCAGTGAACTTTTTGCGGAAATGGTTGCCGAAAAAAAGCAGATTGCCATTGTTGTGGACGAATACGGTGGTACAGACGGAATTGTTTCGTTGGAAGATTTGATAGAATTTATTATGGGAAACATTCAGGACGAATT
>CACYBZ010000262.1 GCA_902772795.1 uncultured Ruminococcus sp.
CATGAAAGAACTTGCCGACAAATATAACAATGTAGCTTACATTTCTTTTTCCCGAAATTTCGGTAAAGAATCTGCTATGTATGCAGGTCTGAAATATTCAACAGCGGATTATGTGGTCGTCATGGACGCTGATTTACAGCACCCTCCCAGAATGCTTGTTGATATGTGTCAGGCAATGGACGAAGGCTATGACTGCTGTGCCGCAAGACGTACCTCCCGAAAAGGTGAGTCCAAAATCAGAAGTTTCTTTTCCAGAAGTTTCTACAAAATCAGTAATGCAGTTTCTGATGTCAAAATGCCCTACAATGCCGTAGACTACCGCATCATGTCCCGACAGATGGTTGATGCTCTGGTATCGCTCGGCGAAGTACAAAGATTTTCCAAAGGTCTTTTCAGCTGGGTCGGCTTTGATACCAAATGGATTCCCTACAAGAATGTAGAAAGAAAAATCGGCTCTACCAAATGGAGTTTCTGGGGACTGTTCAAATATGCCATAGACGGCTTTATTTCTTTTACTGTTTCTCCGTTGCGATGGCTTTCGGGTATGGGAGTATTTTTTTCAGGCGTGGCATTTGTCTATATCATCATTACGTTGGTTAAGACTTTGATTTTCGGCATAGATGTTCCGGGATATGTCACGACACTCTGTGCGGTGCTGTTCATGGGCGGAATCATTGAACTTTCTATCGGTGTTCTTGGCGAATACATCAGCCGTATTTTTCTCGAAACGAAAAAACGCCCCGTATTCATTGTGAAAGATACCAATCTCACAGGCGATGATACTGCTCAACAGGAAGAAGTATCTGACGAATTGACATCGGACAACACCGACAAAGAAAAACGTAACAACAATTATTTCGGACAGTTTTAAGTGAGGTTGCTATGGCGGACGTTAAAAAGAAAACAATAGCTTTCATACAGAATTTTTTTGATATCAAATTCTGGAAATTCATTTTTGTCGGCATACTCAATACGATTGTCGGAACAGGTCTGCAATTTGTACTGTTCAATTTCACACCGCTCAACGCAATGGCGGAAAAAGGAACGTTTATTGCTTCCTCCGTTTCCTACTGTCTGGCCAGCGTGATGAGTTACTTTCTGAACAAATATTTCACGTTCAAAAACAAGGAAAAAGGCTGGAAACCTGTTGTCAGATTTGCCGTCAATATTGCGGTCTGCTATACCATAGCTTACGGTCTTGCTATTCCGCTGACAGCGTGGTTCTGTAAGACAAATGAGATTACTCTCTTTGGCTGGGGTATCGACAAGACTTCAGCAAATATTTCCATGGTAATCGGCAGTTGTCTGTTTGTGGCACTGAACTATATCGGACAAAGATTTTTCGCTTTCAAAGAAACAAAAGAAGTTTCGCAATAACACAAAAAAGGCGGTGCATACTGACATAATGTACCGCTTTTTTATATCGTTTAAAAGTTTAAGGGCTTCCGCCTTTAAAAATCCCGCAAGAGGCTTCTCCCCTTGACCCCCACCCACTTTTGAAAAAGTGGGTCAAAACTTTTTAAGGGAATTTGCTTGCACAAATTCATTGGGAAACTGCTTTTTTACGTTCGGAAAACACGACTTTCAGAATAACGGGGGCAATAATCGTGGTGACGATGACGACAATAACCACAGGGGCGAAAATTTCACTGTCCATCAATCCCATCTGTGCTCCCTTATCGGCAACTATCAATGCGACTTCACCTCGGGATATCATGCCTGCTCCTATCTGAAGACATTCCCTGTTGGAAAACCGACATAATTTTGCTCCCACTCCGCAACCTGCCATCTTGGTAAGAATAGCAATCACGGTAAGCAACACGGAAAAAATAATGATTCCTGCGGACATCTTCGGCAGAACAACTTTCAGCCCTATACTGGCGAAAAATATCGGCGACAACAACATATAGGAAAGGGTATTGAACCGCACAGCCAGATATTCTTTTCTGTTGGTACTGGACATAATCAGTCCTGCAATATATGCCCCTGTGATATCCGCTACCGAAAACAGGATTTCGGATATCCATGCCATAATCAGACAGAACGTGAATGCCCACATCACAAAACGGCGATAGTCTTTTTTATAATGGTTCATATAGAACGAAAACAGCTTGAAACACAGAAAACCTACCACTATCGCAAAGGCAAAGAATCCCACGATTTTGAGCATTACCATCACCATATCGACATCTTCCACGGCAAAACTGGATATAATGGTAAGTGCCACAATTCCCAGAACGTCATCAATAATGGCAGCACCCAGAATGGCATTACCTGCCTTTGAATTGAGTTTTCCCATTTCCTTGAGGGTTTCTACTGTAATACTGACTGATGTTGCTGTCAGTATTACACCCACAAACATGGATTTCAGCATTGCCATACTGTCATCATTTTCAGCGACAGGGTTCATAAAATAGGTCAGGCAGAACCCTCCCAGCAATGGCACAAGCACACCCAGCACCGCAATCACCAGTGATGCCAGACCTGTCTTTTTAAATTCCTTGATATCTGTTTCCAGTCCTGCCGAGAACATCAGCACAATGACACCCAGTTCAGAAATCATACTGATGAATTCGTCTTCCTGCAAGACATTCAGCATGGCAGGCCCTAACACCAGTCCTGCCAGCAATGCTCCGACCACCTGTGGCATATTGAACCGCTGAAAAATCAGTCCCAGCAATTTTGTAGAAAACAGTATCATCGCAATATTGAGCAGTAACGTATAGTCCATAAACACATCTTTCCCTTTTATCCGATATCCATCAACAATCAAGTAAGATTATAGTCTACTTTTCATAGATAGTCAAGAAATTTTTCCCTGTTTTTCTACATTTTCACAAATTTTTTGACAAACTGACAATACATCTGATATTTAGCATTCAAACAGTTTCGTCAAATACAACAGTATCTCTGCTGTAGTGGAAAGAATATTTTTTCCACTGTAATTGACAGTCTGTACAGACATAGTATATAATAAAAGAGCATTATGACAACTTGTCATTTTATGGAGGCGGTCATTTGATAAAACAGACTTACTACAATCTTTCTGACGAAAAAAAGCAAAGAATTATTCAGGCAATCAAAAAAGAAGTTGACGGCAAATCCTATGATAAGATTTCCATTAATCAGATTGTCGCCAATGCAGAAATTTCCCGAGGGAGTTTCTACCAGTACTTTGACGACAAACAGGACATTTTTCTGCTTCTGCTGGACGGCTTTACCGACGGTATCCACCGCACTTTTCTGGAAACACTCCGCAACAGTGACGGAGATATTTTTCAGGCATGTCTGAACGTCTTTGACTGTGTGCTGACTTCGTATGAATATGAAAATTATTCGATTGCTCTCAAGTCTGTTTTTCTGTATTCCAACATCAACAGCATGATGCTTCTGAAAAATGATGAATGTGAAACCTGTCTGAACAAGGAGATTTCCCGCTACATCAACCGCAGAGAATTCCATATCGACAACGAAGAAACTATCGGTTGTATTACAGACATTCTGTTTTCTTCCATGAGTAAATTATGGTTTGATGTCTTTATCCTGCACAAGAGCAAGAAAACAACAAAAGCCAGACTCGCACAAATTCTGACCATCGTCAAAGACGGTGTTGTAAGGAGGTAACATTTTCATGTCCAAATACAGCGTAAAAAAGCCGATGACGGTATTTGTTGCCGTAATTCTTGTTATTGTACTGGGTGTCGTGGCATTCACCAGTATGACCCCCAACCTGTTGCCGAATATGGATTTTCCTTATGTCATTATCATGACAACCTATCCCGGGGCAAGTCCCGAACTGGTGGAAACAGAAATAACAAGACCGCTGGAACAGGCTCTCTCTGTACTGGACGGCGTGAAACAAGTCACTTCCACTTCCGCAGACAACTATTCCATGGTTGCCCTCGAATACGAAAACGGAAAAAATATGGACAGTGCCATGGTCGATATCAACAGCAGTGTCAATACGCTTGAGGGGTCGTGGAATGACATGGTCACTTCCCCCGTTATCATGAAAATCAATCCTGATATGATGCCTGCCGCCGTTGTTGCGGTGGATATGGAGGATATGAACACCGTAGAACTTTCCGAGTACGTCAGCGATAATCTTCTCAATCAGCTGGAGGGCGTGGACGGTGTTGCTTCTGTCAGTAAAATCGGGTCGGTTTCGGAAAGTATCCATGTCGTGATTGACGAAAAGAAACTCAGGAAAATCAATGCGAAAATCCAGAAAGCCATAGATGACAAATTCGATGAGGGAAAAGCCGAAATCAATGACGGTCTGGCAAAACTGAATGACGGTCTGGAACAGACCAAAGAAGGTCAGAAACAGATTGAACAGGGCAAACAGGAACTGGAAAATCAGCGGAAACTCGCCAACGAACAACTTTCCGACGCTCAGAACCAGCTCGGTCAGAAACAGACTGAACTTCTTGACGGCAAACTTCAGATTCTCAACACCTTATCCGCACTCACCACACAACGGACACAGCTCCAGTCCACCTATGAACAGATAGTCGGCATACAGGCGGTATTGCTGGAACTCAAAAAGAATATCAACGATATGACCTCTGCCGTCACACAGATGAAACTCTATCAGGAAACGGTCGAAAAATTACGGTCTGCCATGGAAGTCATGTCGCCCGACAGCGATGAGTACAAAAAGGCTCTGGAACAACTGGAAACTATCGAAAACACCCTGAAATCCATGGGTCTGAAAACTGCCGAACTTCCCGACAAAATCAGGGAATATAATCAGACTATCGAAACACTGAAAAAATCTCTGGACGCTATGATACAATCCCTCACCGAAAAGGGATTTTCCGAAGACACTCTGCAAAGTGCCATTGACGAAATGAAAAACGGTATTGACCAGATGGATTCGGCTATTGTTCAGCTCAACGGAACACTTGCCCAGCTCAATGAAGGGGCTATTTCTCTGGACAGTGCCTTGTCAGAACTCAACAAGCAAAAAGATGAGGCAACCTATCAGATGAGTACCGCCTATGTGGAACTCAGGGTAAACGAAAACACCCTCGCTACCACACAGACACAACTGGAAAATACCAGAAATGAACTGGAAACAACACTCAAGACCGTCAACGAACAACAGAAAACCACCAAAGACAAATCAGATATTACCAAAATTATTACACTGGATATGGTTTCGGGAATTCTCACCGCACAGAACTTTTCCATGCCTGCGGGCTATATTACGGATTCGGAAAATCAGTATTTAGTCAGGGTCGGTGACAAAATTGAAGATGTCGAAACAATGAAAGAACTTCTGCTTTTCGACATGGACATGAAAGGTGTTGACCCCATCTATCTGAAAGATATTGCCAATGTCTTCAAAGCCGACACTTCCGACAAGGTATATGCCAAAATCAACGGAAACAACGGTGTCATGCTGTCCTTTACAAAGTCCGCACAGTCTGCCGTTGCCACTGTCTGTGAAAATCTCATTCAAAAACTGGACACCATTCAGTCACAGAACGACAAATTTCACTACACCATGCTGATGAATCAGGGGCATTATATCAATCTGGTTGTCAATAATGTCCTGCAAAATCTGATTGTCGGAGCATTGTTCGCCATTATCGTTCTTTTCCTTTTCCTCAAAGATATCAAGCCGACAATCATTGTTGCCTTTTCCATTCCGATATCGCTTGTCTTTGCGGTAGTGCTGATGTATTTCAGCGGAATAACACTCAATATTATTTCCCTGTCAGGTCTGGCGGTCGGTGTCGGTATGCTGGTAGACAACTCAGTCGTTGCCATTGAAAACATTTACCGTCTGCGAAATCTGGGGTATTCGGCGGTGAAAGCCTCCGTCAACGGTGCAAGACAGATTGCAGGTGCAATTACCGCTTCTACACTGACAACCGTATGTGTATTTCTGCCCATCGTCTTTATTGAGGGCGTTACCCGACAGATTTTTACTGACCTTGCTCTTACCATTACTTATTCACTTTTTGCCAGTCTGATTGTCGCACTGACACTCGTTCCTGCTATGGGACAGTCACTTTTCCGCAAAAACAAGGAACATAAACAGACTTTCTTCAACGGTATTCTGAAATATTATGAAAAAGCTATCCGTTTTACGCTTTCACATCGTCTGGTGGCGATTCTGCTGGCACTGGTTCTGCTTATCGGCAGTGGGGTTCTTGAATTTACCAAAGGATTCAGCTTCATGCCCGATGCCAGCAGTGCTGAAATTCAGATTTCCCTCACCATGCCGAAAGGCAGTAAGATGGAAGATACTGTCAAGACCATGAATGAAATGACAGAAGTTGTCTACTCCCTCGGCAAAGAAAAATATGATACTGTCGGGGCGATGATTGGCGGTTCGTCCAGTATCATGGGAATGGGCGGTGGCTCAGACAATCAGGGAACACTGTATGTCGTGCTGAATGCGAACCACGCCAAGAAAAGTCAGGATATTTCCAAACAGCTTTCCGAAAAATTCCGTGAAAAGTTCCCCGAAGAAATCGGTATCAGCGTCAGCAGCGGAAGTATGGGAATGATGTCCAGTATGCTGACAGGCAGCGGTATTGCCGTCAACGTCTACTGCGACGATATGGACAAATTACAGAAAACCGCCAACGATATTGAAGCTATTCTCAAGAAAATTCCCGGTATTGACAAGACAGACAACGGTATCGCCGACACGACTGACGAAGTAAGAATCACTGTCGATAAGGACAAAGCCATGAAAAAATCTCTGACAGTGGCTCAGGTATTCCAGCAGGTGACGGCGTTGGTCAAAAGCGAAAATACCGCTACTTCTCTGACCATGGAAAACGGTTCTTCTTTAGATGTCATTGTCATTGACGAAAAGAAAAACAATATCAGGATTAAGGAACTCCTCGACAAAAAACTGACCTACAAGGACTTTGAAGGCAATGAAAAAACCATTACTCTCGGTGAAATTTCCGTTATCGAAAAAGCCAAGGCAATGAACGCCATCGCCCGAATTGACCAGAAAAGATATCTCACCGTAACGGGAACGGTGGCTGACGGCTACACCGTAACAGACGTTTCCAATCATGTTCAGTCTGCGGTAGACAAGTATGAACACGGTGCAGATGTTACCATCGAACACAAAGGCGAAAATGAAACTACTATGAATTCTGTCTATGACCTGATGAAAATGCTCTTACTCGGCGTTATCTTTATCTATCTTATCATGGTTGCTCAGTTCCAGAGTCTGAAATCACCGTTTATTGTCATGTTCACCATTCCGCTCGCCTTTACGGGTGGTTTCCTAGGACTGTTCTTTACAGGTTTTGATATCAGCGTTGTTTCCCTGATAGGCTTTGTCATGCTGTGCGGTATTGTCGTCAACAACGGTATCGTACTGGTAGACTACGTTAATCAGTTGCGTATAGGCGGTATGGAGAAAAAAGAAGCCCTCGTAGAAGCAGGTAAAACCAGAATGCGTCCTATTCTGATGACCGCCATTACCACAATTATCGGTCTTGTTTCCATGGCTCTCGGCATTGGTGAAGGTACGGAAATGATGCAACCTGTTGCTATTGTCTGTATTTTCGGTCTGCTGTACGCTACCATTATGACCCTCTTTATCGTTCCCGTCATGTATGATTTCTTCAACAAAAAACCGATGAGAGTCATTGACAATACCGAACTGGAAACTATCGATGACTGATTTCCAACAACTTTCCCTGAAAAACTTCGACCTGCTTTTTCATCAGGGGCTCCGCCCCTGAACCCCGCAAGCCTTTAAAAAGGCTTGACCGAAACTTTAAGGCGAAATCTGCTGTTGCAGATTTCGG
>CACYBZ010000263.1 GCA_902772795.1 uncultured Ruminococcus sp.
GCTGACAGTGATATTCATATTCGTCTGTCAACTTATCTTACGGTTGCTCCCACCGTCATATCATCAGCAAAAATAACTTTTACTGTGTCGCCGTCATCACTTGCCAGAATCATACCGCAGCTTTCCACACCGCATAATTTTGCAGGTTTCAGATTAGCAACCAAAATAACATTATGTCCTATAAGGTCCTGCGGTTTATAGAACTGTGCAATACCGCTTGCCACGGTTCTTTCTCCTTCGCCGTCATTGAGCGTAAGTCTGAGCAGTTTCTTCGCTTTTTTTACAGGTTCACAGTTCACCACTTTTGCCACACGCAGTTCTACTCTGGCAAAATCTTCAATGGAAATTTCGTCCTTGTGTTCAATCTGAATTTTGCTTTCTGTCTGATTTTGCAGAGCCTGTTTCTTTTCGATTTCTTCCAACAAAACTTTGGTATCCAGTCTGGAAAACAACGGTACGGGAGTACCTACTTTTTTACCTGTTTCCAGTTTGCCGAATGTCTGTAAGGAATCGTAGCTTTTTATATCCGTATTCAGCTGAGCAAAGATTTTTTCTGCGGTTTCGGGCATAAACGGAGAAATCATTACTGCTATAAAACGTATACTCTCCAGCAGATTATACAGTACCGTTGCCAGACGGTCTTTGGTATCGTCACTCTTTGCCAGTACCCATGGTGCAGTTTCGTCAATATATTTATTACTGCGTCTTGCCAGTGCCATTACGCTGTCCAGAGCATCACTCATTCTGTATTCCGAAAGAAATTTATCCAATGATTTAACGGTTTGCAGTGCGGTAACAGCAAGTTCGTCATCAACTTCATTATCATCGTTTTCATTGAAAACGGGAGCTTTGATTTCACCGTCAAAATACTTGTTACTCATTGCCACTGTTCTGTTGACAAGGTTGCCCAACGTGTTGGCAAGGTCGGAGTTATAGCGTTCAAATACTGTTTCATACAGAATAGAACCATCAGAAATATATGGCATTTCACTTAACAGATAGTATCTCACAGCGTCTACGCCTACCATATTGACAAGGTCGTCCGCATAGATAACATTGTTTTTGGATTTACTCATCTTGTCATTGCCGAAAAGCAGCCACGGGTGAGCAAATACCTGTTTCGGTAAAGGTTCACCGAGTGCCATTAACATAATCGGCCAGTAAATTGTATGAAAGCGTAAAATATCTTTTCCTATGATATGCACATCAGCAGGCCAGTATTTTTTATAGTTTTCCCCGCTGCCGTCAGGACTGTAACCGAGTGCCGTAATGTAGTTGGAAAGTGCGTCAATCCACACATAGACAACGTGCTTGTCATCGAAATCAACAGGGATACCCCATTTGAATGATGTTCGGGAAACGCATAAATCCTGTAAGCCGGGCTTGATAAAGTTGTTGACCATTTCTTTTTTACGCTGTTCGGGATAAATGAAGTCAGGATTATCTTCAATGTACTGTTCCAGCTGTTTCTGATATTTGGAAAGTTTAAAGAAATAGGCTTCTTCTTTAGCAGGTTTTACTTCTCTGCCACAGTCAGGACATTTACCGTCTTTGAGTTGTGACTCTGTCCAGAAACTTTCACAAGGTGTACAGTAGAGCCCTTCATAAGCTCCTTTGTAGATGTCACCCTGTTCATACAATTTTCTGAAGATTTTCTGTACGGCTTTTTCGTGATAGTCGTCCGTAGTGCGGATAAAGTGGTCATAAGTAACGTTGAGTAAATCGCAGATTTCTTTAATTTCCGCAGAAACTTTGTCAACATACGCTTTCGGAGAAACACCTGCATTCTTAGCATATTCTTCTATTTTCTGACCGTGTTCGTCCGTTCCTGTGAGAAAGAAAACATCATACCCCTGCAATCTCTTGTATCTTGCCATTGCGTCAGTCATGACAATCTCATAACTGTTACCGATATGCGGTTTTCGTGATGTGTAGGCGATGGCTGTCGTAATGTAATACTTGGGTTTACCCATAAATCATAACCTCCTGTAGAAAAAATACTGTGTACCCGTTATTATAGCATTATTGACGGCATTTAACAAGAAATTTTTTTACCCTGAAAGATACGACCTCATAAAAAATACCTTTTTTGGAGCAAAGGCGATAGCAGAAAAATCTTAATCCAATCTTAATAGCAATGATACTTTATTCTTAAAAAGCAATCGTATATAATATTATACGAGGGAGGGAATCCGATGTACAATATTCTTATCTGTGATGATGAAAGGGACATTATCAACGCCTTGAAAATTTATCTGTCAAATCCGAACTATACGTTCTTTGAAGCATTTAACGGCAGACAGGCACTGAAAATCATTGCTGAACATGAAATTCATCTGATACTGATGGATATCATGATGCCCGAAACAGACGGTATTTCGGCAATGGTGCAGTTGAGAAAGTTCAGTAATATTCCTGTCATTCTGCTTACCGCCAAAAGTGAAGATACGGATAAAATTCTTGGGCTGAATCTGGGTGCAGACGACTATATTACCAAACCGTTCAATCCTATGGAAGTGGTAGCCAGAGTAAATTCCCAGTTAAGACGGTATATGCGTCTTGGCGGTGGAACAGTCACCAAAGACAGATTTACTGTCGGCGGTATTGAACTGGATGACAAAACCAAAGAAGTCACGGTTGACGGTGTGGAAATATCGCTTACCCCGAAAGAATACGGTATTCTGAAATTACTCATTGCCAACCCCGACAGAGTTTTTTCACCCAGAGAAATCTATGAAAAGGTATGGAAAGAAATACCTTTGGGCAGTGAAAATACCGTTGCGGTACATATCCGACATCTTCGGGAAAAAATTGAAATCAATCCTGCCGAACCTCGTTATTTAAAGCTGATTTTCGGCAGAGGGTATAAAATCGAAAGGGGAAAATGATGATGACTGACGACAAGCCCAAAATACCGCTCACCCACAGAACTTATGCCAAAGTGACAGC
>CACYBZ010000264.1 GCA_902772795.1 uncultured Ruminococcus sp.
AAGGGCGTTGCCCTTAAAAATCCCATCAGGGGCTTTGCCCCTGAACCCCACAAGCCTTTAAAAAGGCTTGACCGAAATTTTAGTTTTGTCAAAAAAAAGCTACCGCTGAAACGGTAGCTTTTGATGATTATGAGATATTGGCTGTCTGTGTTTTCATTAACAACTTTTTGTCGCCTCGCAGAAAAACAAGTACTGTGGCTGTCATTATCGGCAGAATCAAAAGAAATATACTGTTTTTTGAAAAAAGCAATGTTCCTATTGCCGAACATAAAACACCAAGATGATAACTTAACAATGTCTGAGCATAAAATTTTGCTTTTTTCCATGCCTGCCCGTCTTTTGTGCAGAAATAATCCGTTAAAGCGGTGGCAAACTGTCGGAAATTATTTGATGAAAATATCGTCGAGGACGCAAACCCGTCGGCTCCGCCGAAAACACTCCACTGAAACGGCATGGCGAAGAATATCGGGTAAATACACACAATGGCACTTCGGCTTTCGGGCAGAAAAGCAACCAGAAATACCGCTGTCAGATTTAAAAAAAGACTTACATATTTTCTGTTGACACGGGTATATTTCGACAGAACAAACGACAAGGCAAAACTCAAAAAGTATATGATGATTCCTGTCACTCTGAGAAAAACTGAGGAAAAATCATTGCCCACAATCGCCAGAACTGTATGAATCATATTAGCAGTCTGTGCATTCCCGAAAGCGTCACAGAAATTGATTATCGCAAATCCGCCGAAAAATCCCCCTATCAGCGACATGGTAAAATGTGTATAGCGTTCAAGACTTTCTTTCATGTTTCAGCACCTCTTTGTCTTTACAACGTAATTATAGCACTTTCTTTTTTTGTTGTAAATGACAAATTTCACCATACACATTTATTTTTTTTGCCTTTTAATGGTTATTTTTTCGTGATTTTACACAATAAACATTTTTTAATTTTGGAACAAATTCCTGAATCTCTTTTTTCTTCGGGACGGTACATTATAATTGACCAGAATCGTATCCTCACCTATCAGCTCTATACATTCCAGTTTGATGACAATATCTTCTCCCCTGCCCAGAAGCCCGAAACATCTCCACCTTCCGTAAATGACCAGCGATATTATTGCTGCATTCTTGGTATCGATTTCAATATCGTCCACAAATCCCATTCGGCAACCGTCACGGGCATTGATGATTTCCTTATGCCTGAGTTCACTGGCTTTGCATATCATAAGTAACACCTCTTAGTCTATTATATTACCTACGATATATTTATGACAATGATTTACTGCTGATGATTAATAACAATTATCACAGTCGCTGTTACAAGATACAGAACTGTCATCAGCCAGACCTTCTTCTGCCTGTGCCACTTTCAGCATAATGGCACATTCTATTCTCTTTCTGAACAATCGGCAACCGTATTCATAAATCCCTGTTATATCCCCTGTTGCATGATAGGAATTTGCTGAACAACCGCCACTGCAATATAATCTTGCCCAGCAATCATCACATTCACGTCTGGCAAATACATTGCATTTTCTGAACTTTTCCTGAACAGCGGTGTTCGTTACCCCTTTCCAGATATCACCAAGACTGTATTGTTCATCACCGACAAACTGATGACACGGAAACAACTCGCCCCATGGTGTTACCGCCATGTATTCTGTTCCGCTGCCACAACCTGCCACACGTTTATAAATACAGGGTCCGTGTTCAAGGTCTATCATATAGTGGTAAAAGGTGAACGGTCTGCCCTGCTTCTGTCGTTTCAGCATCTCTTTGGCAAGAATTTCATACTGTTCATACAGCTTCGGCAAATCGTCTTCTGTGAGGGCATACGGGTCATTCGGCGAACAGACTACGGGTTCCATACTGAGTTCGGTAAAACCTAAATCTGCCATATGGAAAATATCGTTGGTAAAATCAACATTGTTATGTGTATACGTTCCACGCATATAATAACCTCTGTTGCCACGTTTCTCGACAAAATCTTTGAACTTCGGCACAATCCGTTCATAACTTCCTACACCTTTATAATCAACCCTTAAACGGTCATGTACTTCTTTCCGTCCGTCCAGACTTAAAACAACATTGTGCATTTCTTTGTTGGCAAAGTCAATCACATCGTCATTGAGTAACATTCCGTTGGTGGTCAGGGTAAAGCGGAAATTCTTGTTATATTCTTTTTCTATGCTTCTTGCATACTGTACGATTTCCTTGACAACTTCCCAGTTCATCAGCGGTTCTCCGCCGAAAAAGTCAACTTCCAGATTACGTCTTGTTCCCGAATTGGCGATTAAAAAGTCAATCGCCTGTTTGCCTACCGCAAAACTCATCAATGCCCTGTCACCCTGATATTTTCCCTGACTGGCAAAACAATAACTACAGTTCAGATTGCAGGTATGGGCAACATGCAGACACAATGCCTTTATGATATGATTACGGTTTTTAAAATCTACGGCTTTTTCAGCATAGCTGCTGTCAGCAAAAAGTTGTCCGTTCTCTTTCAGTCGGGTAATGTCATTGTAACAGTCTTCCAGTTCCTGAACATTGACCGTTTCATCATGTCTGTATTTGGCGAGCAGCGTCGCTATGATTTCTTCCTTTGACTTTTCGGCATACAAAGCTATCATGTCATAGGCGACTTCATCAACACTGTGTACAGACCCGCTTCCTTCGTCTATAACAATATTATATCCGTTTAATTTGTACTGGTGAATCATATTTTCTCATTCCTTTAATGACGGGTGGCTGACATTTTCTTTTCCACTCACCCACGTTTTATATCAGATTACATTTCTGTTCGTAAAAGCAAATAAAACAAAGTGCCGTAACACACTTTATAAAGTGAGTGACGACACTTTTTCTGCGATAACATTTCTGATTACTTGCTGACTTTTTCGCAAGGCTGATTAGCTACACCGCAAGAGGTCTTACAAGCGGACTGGCAGGAAGTCTGGCATTCACCGCAACCGCCGTTCTTTACACTTTGAGCAAGATTTCTTGTTTTGAGTGTCTTAATTCTTTTCATTGTCGGTTACTCCTTTCAAGAATATCATAGTTACATATTTAGTTTACAACTTTTGCCTGTTTTTGTCAATCAGAATTTTAAGAAACACTGCAATTTTCCCTGTAAACTACCCATTGTCTAAAGCCAATGGGCTTCCTGCTTCATCGTCCTCATAACCTACTATCATCTTATTATGCAAAACTTGTGGGCTTGATAGGATTTTCCATTCTATTACCATTCGGAAGTTTGTAATCAAGGAAAGTAACTCTCTCTGTTTCACGATTTACCGAAACTCTTGCAAATACTGTCCATAAGCCCGTTTCGTTATCTCCTTCAAATCCCATGAAATACTCATATTCAACATTATCATTTTCATCAGAAGGATAACCATGACACACATCATCAAAATGGCTACGAAAGTAATCATGCCCAACTAAATCAGCAATAGATAAATATGCAATTGCAACCGCTGTTTCTTTATTTATCATATTATTTTTCTCCAAATAATTCAATTACTGACATCGGTTGTTTCTTTTTCCTCAACATTGTCTTTTTGAAGTGTTGCCCCGACATTTTCGTTATCTGCATTGGTGAATACTTTGAAAACTGTCATAAACAATATTTTCAAGTCCAGAAGAAAAGAAACGTGTTCTACATACCATACATTGAGTTCAATTCTTTTATGCCATTCCACCTGTTTTCGTCCGTGAACCTGTGCCCACCCCGTAATCCCCGGACGCACAGCAAACATTTTTTTCTGATGTTCGGTATATTCTTCGTACGGCCACGGGTGATAGGTCAGTGGCGGACGAGGGCCTATCAAAGACATATCCCCTTTCAGGATATTGACAAGCTGGGGCAGTTCGTCAAGACTGGTTGCCCTGATGAATTTACCTACCTTAGTAACTCTGCTGTCGTTTTTGTCGGAATATACCCCTGAACCTGTTTTTTCTGCATTCTTACACATGGAACGGAATTTATAGATATCAAACACCTTACCATTTTTCCCGATTCTCTTTTGTCTGAAAATAACCTCCCCGGGACTTTCTATTTTGACGGCAAGAGCAACAACAAGCATAATTACAGCCGTCAGAATAAGTCCTGTTATGGAAATGATAATATCTATCAATCGTTTAAAAAAATTCCTGTACATAATTTCTACTACTTTCTGTAATTTTGATGGCAACCGTTTTCTTCCGATTCATTCTAGCAATTTATGAACGATTTGTCAATATAAAGTATTTCATTGATTTTCTGACGAAAATTTTGGATTTTTACGAAGAGTTAAAGGGTTGCCCCCTTTAAAATCCCACAAGGGGCTTTGCCCCTTGACCCCACCACTTTTGAAAAAGTGGACAAAACTTTTCATTGTCATAGCTATACGATGAGA
>CACYBZ010000265.1 GCA_902772795.1 uncultured Ruminococcus sp.
GTAAAGGCGGATACGGACATAAAGAAAGACAGTTTTGTTATCAGGGCAGAGAATGTTTAAGGGTTTCGCCCTTAAAAATCCCACAAGGGGCGTTGCCCCTTGACCCCACGAACTTTTGAAAAAGTTCGACAAAACTTTTCGGGAAAATTGGCTGTCGTCAATTTTGGGACGGTCGTACAGCGAAAAATAACGGAGGTAAGAATATGATTTTAAAATCACTTGAAATACAAGGGTTTAAAACGTTTCCCGACAAAACAAAACTGACATTTGACAAAGGGATTACCTCCATAGTCGGCCCCAACGGCAGTGGAAAAAGCAATATCAGCGATGCTATCCGTTGGGTACTGGGAGAGCAGTCTCCGAAAGCGATACGTTGTTCCCGAATGGAAGATGTTGTATTCAACGGAACAGATTCCCGAAAGAAACAGGGCTATGCACAGGTAACATTGTCTTTTGACAACAGTGACAGAACACTGGCTTTTGACGGTGACGAAGTATCGATAACCAGACGGTATTACCGTTCGGGTGACAGTGACTATATGATAAATAAAGCATCGGTGCGTTTGAAAGACATTCATGAACTGTTTATGGATACAGGTCTGGGTCGTGACGGATATTCCATGATAGGACAGGGAAAGATAGACAGTATTGTTGCGTCCAAGAGTGAAGACAGGCGTGAAATTTTTGAAGAAGCGTCAGGAATTTCAAGATACCGTTACCGCAAACTGGAGGCGGAAAAAAAACTACAGTCCACAGAAGAAAATCTGGTCAGATTAAGGGATATTCTCAAAGAACTGGACGACCGTATTGAACCGTTAAGAGTGCAGTCAGAGAAAGCCGAAAAATTTTTGCAGTATGCCGAAGAAAAGAAAGGTCTGGAAATTGCTTTATGGATTGATACGATAAAGCAGTCAGCGAATGTTCTGCGTGAACAGGAAGAAAAGCTGGAAATTGCGATGTCACAGCACGACAAAGCCGAAAAAGACCTTGAAAATATACGCAAAGAAAGCGAAAGACTTTCCGCAGAAATCAGTGAGTCGGAAAAGAAGCTGGAAGAAATCCGACAGGAAATAGCGTGCTGTGAAGAACAGACCGCACAGAAGAAATCAGATGTTTCCGTATCAGAAAATGACATCGAACATAATAACGAGAATATAGAACGTCTGTTACAGGAAAAGGAAACGATTGAGCGTTCCTCAAAGACGGTTAAAAAAGAAATCGAGGAAAAGAAGCGGAAAACCGCTGAATATGAAACCAAAATCAGTCAGATGAAAACAGAATGTCTGCGAGATGAAGAAGAACTTCGGGAAATCATGACCAGTGCCACACAGAAATCAGAACTGTTGCAGGCAATTTCGCTGAAACTTGCCACGCTTACCGCAAAATCAGCAGATATCAAGGTATCTGCCATGACCAGTATGTCAGCGGTGACGGAGGCAAAAGAAAGAACCGCCACATTAAACAATTCCAAAGCGTCCCGACAGCAGAATATTACAGAAACCGAAAAGCGTTGTCAGGATTACGAAACCATGCTGGCACAGGTAACAGAACAGGTGCAGAAACTGACCAATATTCTTTCGGGTTGTCGGCTGAAATTAAAGAACAGACAGCAGTCCAGAGAAGAATGGAAAGCAGTAACGGATAAATGCAATCTTGACTATCAGGAACGCCTGAGAAGAATCAAAATTCTGGAAGACCTTGAAAGAAACATGGAAGGTTTTTATAACAGTGTCAAACTGGTGATGAAAGAATCACAGAGAGGAAATCTCCGAGGCATACACGGGCCTGTATCCAGAGTTATCAATGTCCCCGAAGAATATACGGTAGCCATAGAAACAGCATTGGGAAATGCCATGCAACACATTGTCACGGACAATGAAGAAAGTGCCAAAAGTGCCATTCAGTATCTGAAACAGCGTGACGGCGGAAGAGCAACCTTTCTACCGCTTACCACAATCAAAGGCAATGTGCTTAACGAAAGAGGTCTTGAACAGTGTCAGGGATTTGTCGGAATAGCCTCAGCGTTGTGCAGTTGCGATGCGATGTATAACGGTATTCTGTATTCTCTTCTGGGAAGAATTGCTGTAGCGGATAATCTCAGCCATGCGGTTGACATTGCCCGAAAGTACGGTTATAAATTCCGTATTGTCACTGTAGACGGACAGCTGATTAATGCAGGCGGTTCACTGACGGGCGGTTCACAGGGAAAGAAGTCAGGACTTTTGTCGAGAGCAGGCGAAATCAAGAAAAACCGTGAAATCGCCGAGGAACTGAAACAGAAATTTGAGAAGTCGTCCGCAGATTATCAGCAGACCGTCAAAGAATGTGCCAGAGCGGAAGCCGATGTTCTTGCGAACAGTTCAGAATTGTCCAAAGTTCAGCAGGAGAAAGTCAGGATTGAGGCAGAACTCAGAAGCAGCAGGACGGAACTGGATAATATGAAAACGTCGCTGGAAGAAATTGAAAACGAAATTTCCTTACTGGATATCCGAATGAAAAGACAATCCGAAATTCACCGCAGTTCTCAGAGAGAACTGGAAAAAATCACTCTGGAAATTGCCGAAACAGAGAAGCAGTCCGAAACGCTTACAGGCGGACAGGCACAGCTGACCGAACAGCGTGAGAAAATCTCGAAAAAAATACAGGATATTCGTCTGGAAATCGTCCGTACGGAAAAGGACATTGAAAATATCAAATCAGAAATCAATCTTGCCCTTACCAACGAAAATACAAAAGAACAACGTAAACAGTCGCTTGACAGTCAGATAACAGACTATCGCCGTAAAAATGACACGATAAAGGCACATATTGACAGTGTGAATCATTCCATAGAGGAAATCACCTCGCAGATACAGCATTTGCAGACCCGAACAGAAACTGTCAACAGTCAGAAACGTGACACTGAAACGAAAATCGTTCAGTTACGGCAAAGCGAAAGGGATAAACTCAATGAAAGGGAACTGGCAGGCAGAGAGTACGCCAAACTGGAAGAACGTAAAGTCAACCTGCAAAAGCAGTATGATGACATCATTGCCAAACTCTGGGAAGAATACGAACTCACCCCGAGAGAGGCAGAGAAAAATGCCGTTTCCATTGAAAGTGTACCCACAGCCAAAAAACGTCTGAATGAATTGAAGTCCGGAATCAGGGCATTGGGAAATGTCAACGTATCAGCGATAGAGGAGTATAAGGAAGTTGCCGAACGACATAAATTCATGACGGAACAGGTAGGCGATATCGAGAAGTCAAAAAGCGAAATTCTGAAACTTATCGGTGACCTTACCAAGCAGATGAAAGAACTCTTTGTAGAAAAATTCAATAGCATTAACGGGCATTTTTCCAAGACGTTTGTTGAACTGTTCGGGGGAGGAAAAGCTCACCTGGAACTTACCAATCCCGAGGACGTACTTACCAGCGGAATAGAAATCATTGTTCACCCGCCGGGAAAAATTGTTGTTCATCTGGAGGCACTTTCAGGCGGTGAAAAGGCACTTGTGGCGATTGCCTTATATTTTGCCATTATGAAAGTCAGTCCGGCACCGTTCTGTGTCATGGACGAGATAGAAGCGGCTCTTGATGAAGTCAACGTAGACCGTTTTGCCCAGTACTTGAGGGTCATGAACGACAGAACACAGTTTATTCTTATTACCCACAGACGGGGAACAATGGAAGAAGCCGATGTTCTGTACGGTGTCACTATGCAGGATAAGGGCATATCAAAACTGTTATCGTTGAGAGCGTCAGAAGTTTCAGAAAAGCTGAATTTAAAATGAGGTATTTTATATGGGGAATTCCTGTAGAAATGAAATTTTTGACTATGTAGCGAAGAAATATGAAACCGAACCCGAATACCTTTGGCAGAAATTTCCGCAGTATGCTGTTTTAAGAAACAACAGGAATGAGAAATGGTATGCGGTGATAATGAACGTATCCAAAGAAAAATTAGGTCTGAGCGGAAAAGAAAACATGGATATTATCAACATACAGTGTGACGCTATTCTGATGGGTTCACTTCTCAAAGAGCGTGGATATTGTCAGGCTTATCATATGAATAAGGAAAAATGGATAACCGCTTTTCTTGACGGTACGGTATCTTTGGCAGAAATTAAACATCTGATAGATTTCAGTTATGAAATCACAGATAGAAAGAAATAAGTAAGGACGGCGAAATTATGGGATTATTCAAGAAAATAAAAGAGGGATTAAAAAAGACAAGAGAATCCGTTGTCAATAAGATAGACAGTATGCTGAAGTCGTTTACCAAAATCGACGAAGAACTGTTTGAAGAACTGGAAGAACTCCTGATAATGGGTGATGTAGGCGTAAATACCGCTACAAAGATAACAGACGAATTACGCAAAAGAGTAAAAAAAGAGGGTGTTACCAATCCCGAAGAGGTTATGGGACTGTTGCAGGAAATCACCGCTGATATGTTGCGTGGCGGTGAAGAACTTCATATCAGCACAAAACCTTCTGTTATACTGGTAATCGGTGTCAATGGTGTAGGAAAGACGACCACTATCGGAAAACTTGCCAACAATCTCAGAAAGCAGGGAAAGAAAGTTATTCTTGCCGCAGCGGATACATTCAGGGCAGCGGCGATAGACCAGCTGGAAATCTGGGGGGAAAGAGCCAGATGCGATGTCATCAAACAGAAAGAAGGTTCAGACCCTGCGGCGGTAGTTTATGACGCTATTTCAGCGGCAAAGGCAAGAGGAGCTGATATTATTATAGCTGATACAGCAGGCAGACTCCACAACAAAAAACATCTTATGGGTGAACTTGCGAAAATCAGCAGAATTATTGACAGGGAATTGCCTGACGCGGATAAGGAATTTCTGATTGTTCTTGACGCAACGACGGGACAGAATGCTGTCAATCAGGCGAAAGCATTCAAGGATTCGACAGGAATAACAGGTATTGTGCTTACCAAACTTGACGGAACAGCCAAAGGCGGTGTAGTCCTTTCCATCAAGGAGGAACTGGGTGTACCCGTCAAATATATCGGTGTCGGCGAACAGATGGACGATTTACAGCCGTTTGACGCTGATGATTTTGCACAGGCACTGTTCACAAGAAACTGAGAAAGTAAAGAAAGCGGTGTTATTATGATGAAAACATTTATTATCGCAAGCAACAACCCGAAAAAGGTCGAAGAACTCAACAGAATTTTAAATCCGCTGGGAATAACGGCAAAGACTGCAAAAGAACTTGGTGTCAATCTTGATGAAGTAGAGGAAACAGGTGAAACCTTTATCGAAAACGCAAGACTGAAAGCCAGAGCAACCCGTAAACTGACAGGTATGCCTTGTATTGCCGATGATTCGGGACTGATGGTAGACGCACTTAACGGACGACCGGGGGTATATTCTGCCCGATATTCGGGAGAGGGAGCAAATGCCGAAAAAAACAATGCTAAATTGCTTGCAGAAATGCAAAATGTTCCTGTAACCCAAAGAACCGCCAAATTTGTTACTGTTATTTGTTGTATACTGGAGGACGGCAAAGAAATCATATCACACGGAGAATGTGTCGGCAGAATAGGTTACAGACCTGTCGGGGAAAATGGTTTCGGATATGACCCGTTGTTCATCATACAGGACGGCAGAACATTTGCTCAGCTTACGGCAGACGAAAAAGACAAAATCAGTCACAGAGGAAATGCCATAAGAATACTCAAAAAAGAACTGGAAAAATATTTTTCGGAGGAAAACTGATGCTGACAAGTAAACAAAGAGCCTATCTCAGAGGGATAGCCAATTCATACGAAACCATACTGATTATCGGAAAAGGCGGAATGACAGAAAACGTCATTAAACAGGCTGATGAAGCACTGGAGGCAAGGGAACTGATTAAAGGCAGAGTACTTGAAAATGCCGATATCAGTTCAAGGGAAAGTGCCGAAGCTATTGCCGAAAAGACCCGTTCAGAAGTTGTACAGGTAATCGGTTCAAAATTTGTGCTTTTCCGACAGAAGAAAAAGGAGTCACAGTTTGTACTCCCCAAAAGTAAGAAAAAATCATGATGTACAGCAATATTGACTACCGTAACCTGCAGGCAGAAAAAGTTGCTATGTATGGCGGAAGCTTTAACCCTATTCATAACGGACATACGCAACTTGTCAGATATTTCATTGACGAACTTGACCTTGACCGTATTTTCATTATTCCTGACGGAACACCGCCTCATAAAAGCAACACCGCCATGGTTTCCGCCTTGCACCGCTATAATATGTGCCGACTGGCTACCGAATATATGGACAAGACAGAAGTCAGTGACATAGAAATCAGACGTGAAGGGAAAAGTTATACTGTTGATACCTTGCGAGTGTTGCAGGAGATGTTTCCGAAAGCCCGACTGTTTCTGATTATGGGAGAAGATATGTTTTTAAGTCTGCACACATGGAAAGACTATCGAGAGATTTTCAGATTAGCCATTATCTGTGCGTTGCCCCGTGAGCATAACAATATCAGTCCCATTATGAACTATGCCAAAGCACACGAAAACGAAGGATTACAGTTCATCGTATCGGATAAGAAAGTAGCAGAAATTTCGTCCACCGAAATCAGGAACTGTGTCAGAGAAGGTATACCCATAAAAGACAAAGTCAATAAACGGGTAGCCGAATACATCACAAAAAATTCCTTATATCGAGGTGACATTGAAGTTGGATATTGAAGATTACAAGAAAGTTATCAAAGACCGTATGAGTAAAAAACGGTATATTCACAGTATCAACGTAGCGAAAGCGGGCATACAGCTTGCGGAACGGTATGGAGCAGATGTCGAAAAGGTCAGGATTGCCGGAATTTTGCACGATATTACCAAAGAAATGCCCTATGACGAACAGTTGAAAATCATTCAGAGCAGTGGTATAATACTTGACGATGTGCAGGCATTTTCACCCAAAACGTGGCACGCTGTTTCGGGAAGTATATGTGTCAGAAAAGAACTGGGCATAACTGACGACGACATTCTCAATGCTATCCGCTATCATACCAGCGGACGTGCAGGAATGAGTCTGCTGGAGAAAGTCATTTTTGTAGCGGACTTTATCGGTGAAGAACGTGATTATAAAGGCGTTGATGTTATGCGTGCCAAAGCGAAAAAAAGTCTTGAAGAAGCTATGCTGTACGGTGTCAGTTTCAGTATAGAAGACCTGACGCAAAGACAGTGTGCCATAGATAAAAACACCTTTGAATTATATAACGAACTGATTATTCAGGGGGAAGAAATCAAAAAAAGAAAGAAGTGATTTTATGACATCTTTTGAAACAGCGAAAGCCGTTGCCAAAGCACTCAGCAATAAAAAAGGAACGAATATCCAGGTCATTAAAATAGATAATATCTCCGTACTTGCCGACTATATGGTTATTGCCACAGGTAACAGCAGTACACAGGTAAAAGCTCTGGCAGACAACGTGGAATATGAACTGAAAGACATTATCATGCCCAGTCATATAGAGGGATACCGTTCCAATGGCTGGATACTGATGGACTATGTGGACGTTATTGTACACGTCTTTGACGAAGAATCCAGAGCATTCTACAATCTGGAAAGACTCTGGAAAGACGGTGAAGTCATAGATATTTCCGATATCATTGACGAATAAATGTATCATGCCTGAAAAATCTGCGACAGCAGATTTTACCTGAAATTTAATTCGGGTCAGACCTTTTCAAAGATTTGTGGGGGGGACACAGGGCAAAGCCCCTCGTAAAATTGTCAAGAGCAAAGCACTTGACGCAGGATTTTTAAGGGTAGTAGCCTTTAAACGGTAAGGAGGAATTTTTTTGAGATACGACCATAAAGCAATCGAACCGAAGTGGCAGAAGCAGTGGGAAAAAAAAGGCGTTTTCCATGCCAGCAACGACAGCAACAAAAAGAAATTTTACGCATTGATAGAGTTTCCTTATCCGTCAGGACAGGGACTTCATGTAGGACACCCCAGACCGTATACCGCATTGGACATTGTTTCCCGAAAAAGACGTTTACAGGGTTATAATGTACTGTATCCCATTGGCTGGGACGCTTTCGGACTGCCTACCGAAAACTATGCTATCAAGAACCATATTCACCCGAGAATTGTCACAGAAAAGAATGTCGGAAGATTCAAACAGCAGATTCAGTCTTTGGGTATTTCCTTTGACTGGAGCAGGGAAATCAACACCACAGACCCCGATTATTATAAATGGACACAGTGGATTTTCTTACAGCTGTTCAAAAAAGGACTTGCCTATAAAAAAGAAATGGCAGTCAACTGGTGTACGTCATGCAAGTGCGTACTTGCCAATGAAGAAGTAGTCAACGGTGTCTGTGAACGTTGCGGAAGTGAAGTAGTACATAAAGTCAAATCGCAATGGATGCTGAAAATCACAGAGTATGCCGACAGACTGATAGATGATCTGGATTTGGTTGACTATCCCGAGAGAGTAAAGGCACAGCAGAAAAACTGGATAGGACGTTCTTACGGTGCAGAAGTAGACTTTAAAACATCGGCAGGGGATACTCTCACTGTATACACCACAAGACCTGATACCCTTTTCGGTGCTACCTACATGGTTATTTCTCCCGAACACCCTTATATTTCCAAATGGGAAAACATCATCGAGAATATAGACGAAGTCAAAGCCTATCAGTTTGAAGCGTCAAAGAAAAGTGATTTTGAAAGAACAGAAGTAGCCAAAGATAAGACAGGTGTAAAATTACAGGGCGTTACCGCTGTCAACCCTGTCAACGGCAGAGAAATCCCGATATTTATTTCTGATTATGTACTTGTTTCTTACGGAACAGGTGCAATTATGGCAGTACCTGCCCACGATACAAGGGACTGGGAATTTGCCAAAAAATTCGGTCTGCCGATTATCGAAGTAGTCAAAGGCGGAGATGTTCAGCAGGAGGCATTCACCAACTGTTCCACAGGTATTATGGTCAATTCCGATTTCCTTGACGGAAAGACAGTGGAAGAAGCCAAAAAAGCGATAATCGCTTTTCTTACCGAAAAAGGTATAGGACATTCCAAAGTAAACTTCAAACTGAGGGACTGGGTATTTTCCCGACAGAGATACTGGGGCGAACCTATTCCCATCGTACACTGTGAAAAATGCGGATATGTGCCGTTGCCGGAAAGCGATTTACCGCTGACGTTGCCTGACGTAGAATCCTATGAACCCACCGAAAACGGAGAATCACCGCTTGCCAATATGAGGGAATGGGTAGAAACCACCTGTCCGCATTGCGGAGGAAAGGCACACAGAGAAACGGATACCATGCCACAGTGGGCAGGGTCATCATGGTATTTCCTGAGATATGCCGACCCGCATAACGGCAACGCATTCGCAGGAAAAGAAGCTCTGGACTACTGGACACCTGTTGACTGGTACAACGGAGGAATGGAACATACCACTTTACATTTGTTATACAGCCGTTTCTGGCATAAATTCCTGTACGACATCGGCGTTGTGCCTACCTGCGAACCGTACAAAAAACGAACGAGTCATGGTATGATACTCGGTGCAGACGGCGGAAAAATGAGTAAATCAAGAGGAAATGTCGTCAACCCCGACGAAGTTGTTGACGAATACGGTGCAGATACCATGCGTCTGTATGAGATGTTCATCGGTGACTTTGAAAAGAGTGCCCCCTGGAAACCCACAGGCGTAAAGGGGTGTCGCAGATTTGTAGAAAGATACTGGAACTTACAGGACATTCTTGTTGACGGTGACAGTATCAGACCTGAACTGGAAACCTCATTCCACAAGACCATCAAAAAAGTCGGAGAAGATATTGAGAACCTCAAATTCAATACAGCCATTGCCAGCCTGATGGCATTAATCAACGAAATCAATGCTGTAGGAAGCATTACCAGAAAAGAACTCGAAATTTTTACTATCTTGCTCAATCCCTTTGCTCCTCACGTTACAGAAGAAGTCTGGGAAAATTCCGCACTGGGAAGCGGTATGGTAGCCGAAAGTCAATGGTGTGCATACGACGAAGAAAAATGCAAGGAAAACACGGTTGAAATCGTTGTACAGATAAACGGTAAAGTCAAAGCAAAAATGAATATTCCCGTTACTATTGATAAGGAAACCGTCATTGCACAGGCAAAGGCAGACGGAAAAATCGCACCGTTGCTGGAGGGCAAGAAAATCCTCAAGGAAATCTATGTTCCTGCCAAACTGGTGAACATTGTCGCAAAATAATTTTTTCAGGGCAACCTATTATTGTTAAATAATTTCTTTAAATTATTCTTACTCTGTTGACATTGTCTTGAAAATATTATATAATATTCTTTGCAATTATATGCAAAAATATAACCCAGTTCCAAAGGCGGATGGGAGGGAAAATAGATGGCAGAAATCAGAATTAAAGATAACGAATCTCTGGAGAGTGCACTGAGAAGATTTAAAAAGCAGTGTGCCAGAGCAGGCGTTATTGCTGAAGTGCGTAAGAGAGAGGCTTATGAAAAACCTTCTGTAAAACGTAAGAAGAAGTCAGAAGCAGCTCGTAAACGTAAATTCAAGTAAGGGATACCGCAGAGTTGACAGAAAAAGGACGGGCTTTTCAGCTTGTCCTTTTGTGTTTTGTCTGACATAGTTTTCCTTACAAAATTTGCTATGGCAAATTTTCCTGAAAAGTTTTGTCCAACTTTTTCAAAAGTTGGCGGGGTCAAGGGGCGGAGCCCCTTGTGGGATTTTTAAGGGCGAAGCCCTTAAAAACGAGAGGTGATGTTTTGAAGACACTGTTTTTTGCGAATCTGTTGTTTATCAGCCCGTCCGTTTTAAAAAAAGAAAATATAGAATGTGTATTACTGGATATCGACAACACCATCAAACCATACGGAGCAGAAACCATAGAACATTGTTACCGTGAATGGATAGATAACGTGAAAGCACAAGGAATCAAAGTCATTTTGTGTTCCAACAATTACGTCAGAAATGTACAGCCGATAGCAGAACAAGTCAGTTGTGAATATGTGGCTTTCTGTCTTAAACCGTCCCCGTTCGGCTACTTCCGAGCCTATCTGAAATCGCAGACGCAACGAAAAAAAATCGTTGTGATAGGTGACCAGTTTTTTACCGATATTCTGGGAGGAAAATTTATGCAGATGAAAACCATTCTTGTTGACCCAATTTCCTACGAAAGTGAAGGGAAAACCGTCAGACTGCGTCGCAAAATGACGGCGGTATTTACCAATACAATCAAAAAAAGACAAAATCCCTACAACGAAAGAAGAAATACAAACGATGAATAAAAAAATTTTATTACTGCTTGGGCCGAATCTGAATCTTGTCGGTATCCGAGAAAAAAATATTTACGGCACGGTTACCGCTGAAACTATTGAAAATGACATCAAGAGCTATGGAAAACGTGTCGGTGCAGAAATTACCGTATTCCAGTCGAACTGGGAGGGAGCAATTATTGACGAAATCCATAAAGCCAGAACAGAATATGATGCCGTTATCATCAATCCCGGAGCATTTACCCATTACAGTTATGCTATTCACGATGCCATCAAAGGCGTAGATATTCCTTTTATTGAAGTGCATATGTCCAATATTCATCAGCGTGAAGAATTCCGTCATAAATCAGTTACCGCACCTGCCTGTGTCGGACAAATTGCAGGTTTTGGTGCATACGGTTATCAGATGGCAGTGGATTTTCTGCTCAACGGTTGTACGGAGTGTCAGTCATGAGCGGAAACATTCAACATTTGCAGGACAATCTTCCGAACAATACCGCTTTTTTCATTACCTCGGATATCAACCGTTTCTACTTTACAGGATTTCCCTCATCGGCAGGAGCATTGTTCGTCACACAAAACCACGCTTATCTGCTTGTTGATTTCCGTTATGGGGAATCTGCCGAAAAGCAGGTCAAAGCCTGTAAGGTGGTGGTATTTCAACGATTGTCAGAGAGTATCAGGGTAATCTGTACAGAAGAGAAAATCAATGAAGTCTTTGTCGAATACAGCTATATGACGTTAGCACAGGCAAAAAGATATCGGAAAGAATTTCAGAATTTCGGTGTGAAAGTATCGAAAAAAGATATACTTGACAATCTGATTTATGATTTACGGATTGTCAAATCGGCTGACGAACTTGAAAAAATCAGACAGGCACAGAAAATCACAGAAGAAGCCTATCTGGAAGTATTAAATTACGTCAGAGTCGGCGTAACAGAAAGACAAATCGCTCTTGAACTGGAATATCTGATGAGAAAAAAAGGAGCAGACGGAGTATCCTTTGACCTGATAACCATATCCGGAAAAAACACCTCACTGCCTCACGGTGTACCCTCTGACAACGTGATACGGGAGGGAGAATTCTTTTTAAGCGATATCGGAGCGGTTTATCAGGGCTATCACAGCGACATGACAAGAACGGTTGCGGTACATCATGCCACAGATGAAATGTACAAGATATATAACATTGTACAGGAAGCACAGCAGAGGGCACTTGACGAAGTAAAAGCAGGTGTGACAGCAGGCTTAATCGACAGTACCGCACGAAGCATTATCGGAAATGCAGGCTATGGGGAATATTTCGGACATTCCACAGGACATGGTGTAGGACTGGATATTCATGAACAGCCCACCGTATACAAAACAAATGATACGATTTTGAAACGGGGAATGGTCATCACCGTAGAACCGGGAATCTATCTTCCGGATAAATTCGGTGTCAGAATAGAAGACATGGTGGCAGTTACAGAAGACGGCTGTCATAATTTTGCTGACATTGAGAAATCACTTGTCATCATCTGAAATATTAAATTACCGTTAATTTTGAAAATTTGTTGCAATTCAAAGGGAAATTATGTATAATATACGTGTGTTGTTTATGCGAATACAGAATTAAAATAATCAGGAGGATAAAAAGTTATGATTACAGCAGGAGATTTCAGAAACGGCGTTACTTTTGAAATGGACGGACAGGTTGTATCCATTATCGAATTTCAGCACGTAAAACCCGGTAAAGGTGCGGCTTTTGTCAGAACGAAAATCAGAAATGTTATTACAGGAGCAGTTGTCGAAAAGACATTCAACCCTACCGAAAAATTCCCTACCGCTTTCATTGAGAGAAAAGACATGGAATACCTCTACGAAGACGGTGAACTCTACTATTTCATGGATACTGAAACCTATGAGCAGTTGCCTATCGGTAAGGACGTACTGGGAAGCAACTTCAAATTTGTCAAAGAAAACATGGTATGTAAAGTACTTTCCTACAAAGGCAACGTATTCGGTGTAGAACCCCCGACATTTGTTGTACTTCAGGTAACACAGACAGAACCCGGTGTCAAAGGTGATACAGCTACCAATGTCACAAAACCCGCTACACTCGAAACAGGTGCAGAAATTAAAGTTCCTATCTTTATCAACGAAGGAGATTCTATCCAGATTGATACCCGTACAGGCGAATATATGTCAAGAGCGTAAGCATTTACGGTATAACAAGGAGAATTGATTATGAACTTAAAAGAAAAAATTGCCTATATCAAAGGACTTTCCGATGGTCTGAAGCTTGACGAGAA
>CACYBZ010000266.1 GCA_902772795.1 uncultured Ruminococcus sp.
AGGGCGAAGCCCTTAAACTCCCAAAAATTCCAAACAAAATTTGCGTAAGCAAATTTTGACAATAGCGATTTGACTTTCAACCGCACAAGTGGAATTTTTTCTGAAAAGTTTTGGTTAAGCCTTTTGGAAGGCTTGTGCCAAATCAGCAATGATATCCTTAATACTTTCTGTACCTATGGAAAGTCTGATAGTGTTGGGTTTGATTCCCTGCTCCAGAAGTTCCTGTTCATTGAGCTGTGAATGGGTAGTGCTGGCAGGGTGAATGACTAACGACTTGACATCAGCAACATTGGCAAGCAATGAGAAAATCTGTAAACGGTCGATAAACTCCTGTGCCTCTTTTGCACCGCCTTTTATCTCAAAAGTGAAAATTGACCCTGCACCATTCGGAAACAGCTTTGTATAAAGTTCATGGTCGGGGTGGTCTGCCAATGACGGGTGGTTAACCTTTTCAACCTTGGGATGATTACTCAGATATTCTACCACTTTCAGAGCATTTTCGACGTGTCTTTCTACCCTCAACGACAATGTTTCCAGACCTTGCAACAGCAAAAAGGCACTCAACGGTGAGATAGATGCTCCTGTATCTCTCAATAATATCGCTCTGATTTTGGTAACGAATGCTACTTTACCAACCGCTTTTGTGAACGATACTCCATGATAACTCGGATTGGGTTCAACCAATGACGGGAATTTTCCGCTTGCTTCCCAGTCAAAATTACCGCTGTCTACAATAACACCGCCCAATGTTGTTCCATGTCCGCCAATGAACTTTGTAGCAGAATGTACAACAATATCTGCACCATATTCAATGGGTCTGATGAGATAAGGTGTTCCGAAAGTATTGTCGATTACCAACGGAATTTTGTTTTCATGAGCGATATCTGCCAATGCCCGAATATCAGCAACATCACTGTTCGGATTACCGAGTGTTTCCAGAAAAATCGCTTTTGTATTTTCCTTGATGGCATTTTTTACTTCATTCAGATTGTGAATATCCACGAAAGTCGTTGTAATACCATACTGCGGAAGTGTATGTGCCAGCAAATTATAAGTACCACCATAGATAGTCTTTGAAGAGACAATATGGTCACCAAGCTGTGCCAGATTCTGAAAGGTATAGGCAATCGCTGCCGCACCTGACGCAACCGCCAACGCACCTGCTCCGCCTTCCAGACTTGCTATTCTTCTTTCAAACACGTCCTGTGTAGAATTGGTCAGTCTGCCGTAGATATTACCTGCGTCCTGTAATGAAAACCTTGCCGCTGCGTGTGCTGAATTCTTAAATACATAAGATGTCGTCTGATAAATCGGCACTGCTCTTGAATCGGTTACGGGGTCAGGTGTTTCCTGTCCTATGTGGAGTTGTTTTGTTTCAAATCCCCAGTCCTGCGAATTGTGTATATCTGCCATTGCAAAAACCTCTTTTCCTCAAAGTTAAAACCTATCGTTTTAGTAGGTATATAATACCGTCTTTTCTGTGAAAATTCAAGTCTTTTTTGGAAAAAACCTTTCATTTCACCGCATTTTAGAGAATTGAATAATTTATTATCGTTATCATAAAATATACTGTTGATTTTTAGAAAAAATCCTATCGGATATCAATTTTGTTTTTCAGTGCTAGACCGTTCTTGTCTTACATAAAATGGATTATGTGGCAATAAAAAGAAAGGCAGGAATAATTATGAAGAAAATCGTATCCTTTATTCTTATAAGCACATTGTTGTTATGTTTTCGTGTGTCGGTATATGCGAAATCTCCTGATGAAATCACTGCACCATCGGGAGTATTGATGGAAGCGGAAACGGGAAAAATTCTTTACGAAAAAAATTCCCATGAAATAAGAGCATGTGCTTCCATAACCAAAGTCATGACGATGATATTAGTTATGGAGGCACTCGATGACGGAAAATTACATATGGACGATATGCTTTCTGCGTCGGCACACGCTGCATCGATGGGCGGTTCTGATATATGGCTCAAAGAGGGCGAAGTTATGTCGGCACACGACCTTATTAAGGCAACTATGGTAGCCAGTGCCAACGATGCCGCAGTGGTATTGGCAGAAGAAATTTGCGGAAGTGAAGATGCATTTGTCGAAAAGATGAATGAAAAGGCACAGACATTAGGCATGAAAGACACGGTTTTCAAAAACTGTAACGGTCTTGACGAAGACGGACATTTAACCTCTGCCTATGATGTTGCCTTAATGTCGAGGGAACTGATTAAACACAAAGAAATTTTTTCTTTTACGTCTATCTGGCTTGACTACCTGCGTGGTGGAAAAACACAGATAGTCAACACCAACAAGTTACTGAAAAGCTACAAGGGGATTACAGGACTTAAAACCGGTACGACTTCTCAGGCAGGTAGCTGTATCACCGCTACGGCGGAAAGAGATGGTTTAAGTTTGATAGGTGTCGTTCTGGGAAGTGCCAGCGGAAAAGACCGTTTCACCGATGTTTCTGCCTTACTGGATTACGGCTTTGCCAATTATGGCAAATACACTCCTGTTTTCGATGAGGAATTGCCGACAGTCCAAGTCAGGAACGGTATGCAGACTGAATTGAAAGTCACTGCAAATATTTCAGGGAATTTTGTCATTCAGAAAGGCAACAGTAAAAATATTACCCACAAAGTCAATATCCAATCAGAAGTCAATGCTCCTGTAAACAAAGGTGACAAAATAGGAACGGTCGTTTTCTATGAGGGAAAGGAAGTGATGAAAGAATATCCTGTTGTTGCTGAACATCTTGTGGAAGAAATGAATTTCAGTGCTGTGTTTGCTGTTTTGTTCCAATATCTCGTACAGGTCTGAAAAAATGAGGAAAAACTATGTCACAAATTTACCTCTATTTCCATATTGACAAAACAAAAGGGATATTATATCATTATTATGTATTAAAAAAACAGAAAAGAGGTAGATTTATTGTGAAAAAGTCAAAATTTGTCAAGACCGTTGCTGTAATCACTGCTGTTTTATCAAGTTTCGGCACACTGACGACCTATGCATCTGACGAAACTCCTGTATCCGAAGACATTCTGAACAATGTTGCCTTTGATGATATCAAATGTTACGAAATTGACCAGGATATTGCAGATAAGGTTAATCAGTCCGTAACCCAAATTACCCGAAAAACAAAGAAAACCCCGTTGGAATCATCGTCTGTTGCCGAACGTGACTGGACTGTCTATGATGACGAATACTGTCTGACAACCATGACAGAAAGCGAAAAAGCCTATTATCAAAGACTGGAAAATACCAGTGTCAGTTATATTTCTGACGATACACTGAATGCTACACAGCTTTTTGCGGATTATGGATTCAATCAGTACATAACAAAAGGAACAACATACAGTGACCTTGGATTAAGCCAGGATGAAGCCACTATGGTGGCCAGATGGTTTCTGAACAACAATGCACAGTATTATTTTTACAACCGTGAAATTCTCTACAGTAATCAGGACGTTTATATTGTGTGTTATGATGACATGGCAGATGGTGAAAAACGTGCGGAAATTACCAATCAGATGTTCACTACCATTGATTCATGGTTGACTACCATCAATGACGGCAATAAAACAACTTATCAGAAAATTGAAACAGCCAATGACCTGATTTGTGATGAAGTAGACTATGATTTCAATGACTATGACCAGTCCCTGTATTCTCCTGTTATACTGAAAACTACCGTCTGTGCAGGCTATTCCCGGCTGATGTCGGTATTGATGAACGGTTCAGGAGTGCCGACATCTGTTTTGACGGGCAACAACCATGCCTGGAATACGGTACGTTTTGGCGATGGCAAATATTACGGCGTTGATGTCACATGGAACGACTCAATAGGCAGACGGCGTTTATTCGGTTGCAGTAACGAAAATATGAAACAGTTTGATACCATGGGCGAACATACCCGAAAAACAGACTTTGCAAGATTTGAGCCCGCAGGTGAAGACACGGATTACAATCCGAATTTTCTGACAGCACCGAAAATCAGTGTTGCTCCCGTATCCAACAACGTAGAACGTATTTCATGGGATACCGTTGACAATGCCACACATTACCGTTGTGAAGTCGCCAGCGATAATACCTTTAAAAATATCGTTACTTCCAAAACAACTACCGCAACCACCTTTACGGCAAAAGGTCTTTCTGCCAACACCAGCTATTATGTAAGAGTCCGTGCTTTCATTATTCACAGTGACGGTAGCAGAACATATTCCTCTTTCGGTAAAAAAACTTTCCTGACAACAGTTACACTTTCCAACCCTGTTGTCACACTTGAACCTGTTTCCGATACATCATTCAAAATCACCTGGAAAAAAGTTCCCAACGCTACAAATTACCGTTGCTTTATCGCTACTGACAGCAAATTCAAAAATGTTATTATCAATAAGACAACTTCTGCCAAATCATTTACCCCTACAGAACTGACAAGCGGTAAAACCTATTATGTAAAAGTCCGTGCCTTTGTTACAAGACCAAACGGTAACAGAATTTATTCAGGATATTCCGAAACACTCTCCATTCGCCTTTGATAATCTATAAATAAAAAGAAGTTGATTGTTCATCTTCAAACGGGCAATCAACTTCTTTTTTCTGAAGTATAGAAAAAAGCCACTCAACATTGAGTGGCTAAAACATGGAGCGGATGACGAGGCTCGAACTCGCTACCTCCACCTTGGCAAGGTGGCGCTCTACCAGATGAGCTACATCCGCATATTTATGGTGCCTTCGGACGGAATCGAACCATCGACACGAGGATTTTCAGTCCTCTGCTCTACCGACTGAGCTACAAAGGCAAAATTGG
>CACYBZ010000267.1 GCA_902772795.1 uncultured Ruminococcus sp.
ACGAAGTGAGCCTTAAAAAGTTTTGACCCACTTTTTCAAAAGTGGGTGGGGTCAAGGGGCAACGCCCCTTGGCAGGATTTTCAAGGGCGGCAGCCCTTGAACAGTAAACCACGAAAGTTTTGTCCGATTTTTTCAAAAGTAAATAAGTTCGATTGTGAATCTCTTTTGCCGAATTTTTAATTGACAAATAAATTCAACTCTTATAAAATTAATACAGTCATATCAGTAAAGTGATATGAATTGATAAAGGGGAGATTTATTCAATGAACAAAAAGAAAGTAGTCAAAATTATTCTGGCGATTGCCCTGCTGACAACCGCTATTGTCACTACTGTTTTCATCATACGAAAAACCTCAGACAACCAGAATACCGCACCCACCGAAGCCTATGTTACTACAATAGAGGATATTCAGAAAACAGAAATTTCTTCTTTCAGTGGTAACCGTTTCAGCGGAACGGCAGAGTCAGAAGATGAACTCAAAGTAACCGCCGATGCAGATAAAATCATTAAAACTACCTATGTCAAAAAAGGCGACACCGTAAAAAAAGGTGACAAGCTTTTCGAGTATGACACGGACAGTATGCAACTGGAACTGGACAAAAGTACACTGGAAGCCGAAGAACTGACTTTACAAATCAAAACTACCAAGAATACTATTTCTTCACTGGAAAAGGAACTCGCCAACGCAAAAAAAGCCGACGAAAAACTGACCATTGAAAACAATATTACGACAACAAAAATCGAACTGAAAAAAGCAGAATATTCTCTCCAGAGTACGGAAAAAGAAGTGGCAAAATTAAAAAAATCCCTTGAAAACAATGTCGTGCGGGCAAAAAAAGACGGTAAAGTCACCGCTGTCAACGACCGTACTGCCAATACGGCTACCAATATTACTGCCAATGTACCACAGTCACTGGCTGATACGGGCAATATCAATTCGGAAAATGTCTACATTACCATCACTACGGGAACAAACTTCAAAATCAAGACACTTATCAGTGAAACACATATAGACGAGTTCACCAAAGGAACAAAAGTGACAGTCCGTTCCCGAAAAGATATTACCGTCACATGGAACGGCAAAGTCGATTCCATCGGCAATGCTATCATCAGTTCGCCGTCTTCCTATGAAACACAGGCGGAAAAAGTTACCCGATATCCCGTATACATCACACTGGACAAACAGGACGGTATTAAAGCCGGACAGCATTTTACCGTAGAAACGGGAAACAGTATTGTCTTTCATAAAAATATCGTAGAACTGAAAGGATATTATCTTAACGATATCGACACCTCTCCCTATGTATGGGGAATAGGGGCTGACGGCAAACTGAAAAAATGTTCCGTTAAACTGGGTAATTACGATGCTGAAAATGACCTGTATGAAATCACTTCGGGCATTACGGTGAAAGATTATATCGCTTATCCTGAATCATTCCTGACAGAAGGTATGGCTGTTATCAAAACTGACGCTGATTAATTATTCCGAGGTGTTATGTATGATTCTTGAACTGAAAAATATCTATAAAAACTACTATACTGATGATTTTGAAGTACCTGTTCTCAAAGACATCAATCTCACCGTCAACGAGGGAGATTATCTTGCCATCATGGGGCCATCCGGTTCGGGAAAATCCACCCTGATGAATATTATCGGCTGTCTTGACAGGCAAACCGAAGGGACTTATATTTTCAACGGTGTCGATATCGCCAGACAAAGTGATTCTTCTTTGTCCGCCATACGGAACAAAGGAATAGGATTTGTCTTTCAGAGTTTCAACCTGTTGCCGAAACAGTCTGCACTGGAAAATGTGGAACTGCCGTTACTGTATGCCAAAGTCAACCGAAAAAAACGCCGTAAAATGGCAAGAGAAGCACTCATCAAAGTCGGACTGGAAGAAAGAGTGGACTTCCTGCCTACACAGCTTTCGGGCGGACAGAAACAACGTGTAGCTATCGCCAGAGCAATTGTCAACAGTCCGAAAATTCTTCTGGCAGATGAACCTACGGGAGCTTTGGATACCAAATCGGGTCATCAGATAATGGAGTTGTTCCGACAGCTTAACGACGAGGGAGTAACCATTGTCATGATTACCCATGAAGCTGAAATTGCCAGATGTGCGGACAAAACCGTATACATCAGGGACGGCGAACTCTTTGACCCTCAGAAGAACAGCCGTGCACAAACATCTTCTGTCAACGAGGATAAAGGGGGAAATGACAATGAAACCAAAAACTGAAAAGAAAAAAAAGAGGAGAAAACCATTTAAAAAGCGATTCATCTTTATTCCTCTGGCACTCCTTCTGGCTGGTGCGATTATCTTTGCCGTCGTTACAAAAAAGAACGCTGAAAAACTGGTCAAAGTCACCACCGTTGACGAAATTTTCCGTGCCGAGGCACAATCACACGACCAGTCCTTTTATGCTTACGGTACACTGACCAAAGGTTCTGTACAGTTTGTCAGATTTTCCGACATAAAGGTCGCTGACTACCATTTCAAAAAAGGCGATGTCGTCAAAAAAGGCGATGTTCTTCTGGAGTACGACAATTCTTCTTTGAAACTGAATGAAGAAGTTCAGAAAATGCAGTTGCAGATTGAAGAAAACAATCTTAAACTTGCCGATATCCGCCTCAACACACTGAAAACACTCAAGCCCAGAACAGAATCTGCTACAGAAATGCCTGTTCTGCCTGTTCCGACAGAAGAAACACCTGAACTACCGTCCTACCCTGAAAGCGATATCACTCCTGATGAACCAAGTATACCTGTTCCTGAAATTCCGCTGGTCAGTACAGTAAATACGGATACGGTTCCTATGTCGGGTGACGGTACGGAAATCAGCCCTTACGTTTTTTTCGTCAGCCAGAACAGCGTTGTTGAAAAAAATTATATGGTATATCTTGCCGACAGCGAAAATATTTCCACAGCAACCTCCCCTACCGAGGAAACACTGCCGGTAAATACCCCAAGATGTGCCGTTTTCAATGTATGCGATGACAACGGAAAGGTATTGTACAGCTGGCTGGTCAAAGGCTCTGACATCAGAACCAGGTATCAGAAAGACTGGAGTCCGTCAGAGGGTATCGAAATTACAGAGGACGGCAGTATAAAAGCAAAACAGAATGTCAATCCCTTTGCTACATTGCTTACCTATGGTTCTCCTTCGGGTACGACAGTGGATTATCCCGCCTATACTGATGAAAACAACAACGGGAATATCACAACAGAAAACGAGGATATGAGCAGTTTCATCAACAACTATCTTCAGAATATGCAGGGAAATCCCCCCGAAATCACAGATTATATCGAAAATCCCGA
>CACYBZ010000268.1 GCA_902772795.1 uncultured Ruminococcus sp.
GGCGTTGCCCCTCAACCCCATCAGGGGCTCCGCCCCTGAACCCCGCAAGCCTTTGAAAAGGCTTGACCGAAACTTTAAGGCGAAATCTGCTGTCGCAGATTTCGGACAACGTAAAAAGAAAAATCCGAACGAAGTGAGCCACAAAAGTTTTTGTCCGACTTTTTTCAAAAAGTCGGTGGGATATTTAAGGGCGAAGCCCTTAAATATTTTTTCTGCCATATATCACAGAGGAAGTTTTTCATTGCTGGTTGACTAAATGATAAGAAAAGTATTATAATGAATACCAGTTATCAGAATATCATTATCATCGGGAGGTTTTTACAATATGAAAGGAATTGTTCTTGCAGGCGGGTCGGGAACCCGCTTATATCCATTAACGAAAGTCACATCAAAACAGTTATTACCTGTATATGACAAACCTATGATATATTATCCCTTATCCGTTCTCATGAATGCAGGGATAAGAGATATCCTGATTATTTCCACTCCGCAGGATACTTTCCGTTTTGAAAATCTGCTGGGCAATGGCAGTACTCTGGGAATCCATCTTTCCTATAAAGTACAACCGTCCCCTGACGGACTTGCTCAGGCGTTCCTGCTGGGAAAGGAATTTATCGGAAAGGACAGTGTCGCTATGGTTCTCGGCGACAATATCTTTGCAGGAAACGGATTGAAAAAACGACTGAGCAAAGCAGTGGAAAATGCTGAAAAAAACAAAAGGGCAACTATTTTCGGCTACTATGTGGACGACCCTGAACGGTTCGGTATCGTGGAATTCGATAAACACGGCAAAGCGATTTCCATCAAAGAAAAACCTGAAAATCCGAAAAGTAATTATTGCGTTACAGGTCTTTATTTCTACGATAACCACGTTGTGGAATATGCCGAAACTCTTCAGCCGTCCGCCAGAGGCGAGTATGAAATTACAGACCTTAACCGTATCTATCTGGAAAAGGGAACGCTTTCTGTGGAATTACTCGGACAGGGATTTACCTGGCTGGATACCGGAACTCATGAAAGTCTTGTCGAAGCAACAAATTTCGTCAAGACTGTAGAAACACATCAACACCGAAAAATAGCTTGTCTGGAAGAAATTGCCTATCTCAACGGCTGGATAACCCGTGAAGATGTTATCACTTTCTACCAACAAATGAAAAATAATCAGTACGGACAATATCTCAAAGCCGTTCTGGACGGAAAATATCTGGACATCACCGAATAACAAAAATGATATTTTTCTTATCGCAAAAACTTACGGGAACGATGATTTCCCGTAAACCCTTACTCTTGCCCACTTTAAAAGAAAGGATTCTTTTCTCATGACCATTATTGTAACAGGCGGTGCAGGCTTTATCGGTTCCAATTTCATCTTTCATATGCTGAAAAAGTACCGTGATTACCGTATTATTTGCCTTGACAAACTTACCTATGCCGGAAATCTTTCCACATTGAAAGACGTTATGGATAATCCGCATTTCCGCTTTGTGAAAGCCGATATCTGTGACCGCAACGCTGTGGAAAAACTCTTTGAAGAAGAAAAACCAAATATCGTAGTCAATTTTGCCGCAGAAAGTCATGTCGACCGCTCCATCGAAACACCTGAAATTTTTCTGCAAACCAATATTATCGGTACGGCTGTCTTAATGGATACCTGTCGGAAATACGGTATCCAGCGGTATCATCAGGTATCTACTGACGAAGTGTACGGCGATTTACCGCTTGACCGTCCTGACCTCTTCTTTACGGAAACTACACCCTTACATACCAGTTCCCCGTACAGCAGTTCCAAAGCAGGTGCCGATTTGCTTGTACTGGCTTATTATCGCACTTATGGTCTGCCCGTTACCATTTCCCGTTGTTCCAACAACTATGGTCCCTACCATTTCCCTGAAAAACTTATCCCTCTGATGATTGCCAATGCACTCAACGACAAACCATTACCCGTTTACGGCGAGGGTATCAATGTCAGGGACTGGCTCTATGTTGAGGACCATTGCAAAGCCATTGACCTCATTATTCATAACGGCAACGTCGGCGAAGTCTACAATGTCGGCGGTCATAACGAGATGCGTAATATTGATATCGTAAAACTTATCTGCAAAGAACTTGGTAAAAGTGAATCGCTCATTACTTTCGTCAAGGATCGTAAAGGGCACGATATGCGTTATGCCATCGACCCCACAAAAATTCACCAAGAACTTGGCTGGCTTCCCGAAACAAAATTTCAAGACGGTATCAAAAAAACTATCCGTTGGTATCTCGAAAACCGTCAGTGGTGGGAAGAAATCGTTAGCGGAGAATACCGCAACTATTACGAAAAAATGTACGGCAATCGCTGAACGTCTGTGAGGTAATCGGAAATGAAAATTTTGGTAACAGGGGTCAACGGACAACTTGGTCATGACGTGGTCAATGAAGCTGTAAGATGCGGTCATGAAGTCATCGGCAGTGATATCACCGACAGTTACAATGGCATTGAAGAACATTCCGCCGTTGCTCACACAGCCTATGTCAGAATGGATATTACCGATTCTGTCACTGTGGCGGATATTCTGCAAAACATCAGTCCTGATGTGGTGATTCACTGTGCGGCGTGGACAGCAGTCGACATGGCTGAAGAAGAAAATTATCGTCAGACGGTATATGATGTCAACTATCACGGAACTGAAAATATTGCCCTTGCCTGTAAGAAAATTCACGCCAAGCTGATATACATCAGCACGGATTACGTCTTTGACGGCACAGGTACGCAACCGTGGAAAGCTGACTGCAAACATTTTGCACCGCAGAATGTCTATGGCGACAGTAAATTACAGGGAGAACTTGCTGTCAGTTCTCTGCTGGATAATTATTTTATTGTCAGAATTGCGTGGGTATTCGGTATCAACGGAAAAAACTTTGTCAGAACCATGTTGAATGTCGGTAAAAAATTTGATACGGTAAAAGTCGTCAACGACCAGATCGGAACACCTACCTATACGTTTGACCTTGCCAGACTATTGATTGCGATGTGTTCAAGCGACCGTTACGGCTATTATCATGCCACCAATGAAGGCGGATATATCAGCTGGTACGATTTCACCTGTGAAATTTACCGTCAGGCAAATTATCCGACAAAAGTTATTCCTGTTACTACTGAGGAGTACGGTCTTGCCAAAGCCAGACGTCCGAAAAACAGCCGTCTTGACCGAAGCAAACTTACTGAAAACGGCTTTACTGCGTTACCTCACTGGAAAGATGCTGTCAGCCGTTACATGAAAGAAATTAAATAATGGAAAGGCTTATTGATTATGGGACAAATCAAAGTAACCAGAACACCGCTTGAAGGTGTGTGTATTATCGAACCTACTGTACACGGTGACAAACGTGGCTATTTTACAGAAACGTATAATAAAAAAGATATGTCAGAATTCGGTTTGACAATGGAATTTGTACAGGATAATCAGTCCATGTCCGTTAAAGGTGTGCTGAGAGGATTACACTTTCAGAAACACTTTCCGCAGGGAAAACTGGTAAGAGTCATCAAAGGTTGTGTCTTTGATGTGGTAGTGGATTTACGCAGGGAAAGTGCCACTTACGGCAAATGGTACGGTTTGGAACTTTCAGCTGAAAATAAAAAACAACTGTATATTCCTGAAGGATTCGCCCACGGTTTTCTTGTTCTGAGTGAACAGGCAGAGTTCTGCTACAAAGTAACAGACTTCTATCACCCCGGCGATGAGGGCGGTCTGGCATGGAATGACCCCACAATCGGCATAGAGTGGCCCGATGTTATCGGTGAATATCAAGGTTCTTCCGACAGTATGGGCTATACCCTGAAAGACGGTACTCCCCTTAACCTGAGTGAAAAAGATAAACAGAATCCTCTGCTGAAAGATGTGTTCAAATTCTGAACGGATAAAGTCAAGTTCATTCGGACTTGACTTTTATTTTCCCCTGTCAGAAAGATGTTGTCTCTGCCCCTTTCCCAAAGTTCTGAGCAAAACTTTCAAAATGGAATTTACCTTGACAAATCGGGAAAACACGAACAAAGTGAACAATAAACGCTTTTGTCCGACTTTTCCCAGAAAGTTGGCAGGGTGCAGGGAACAAATCTCCACGGCAGGGTTTTCCGAGGAGCAATCTCCGACAAACGGAAAAATAAAATAATTGACGTTTCAGTCATTAACTTGACAAATATAGGCGAAACGTATACAATTTAATTCGTATGATTTTTATTGTGTAGAATAAAAATGTCTATGTTGGAAAGGATTTGTTAAAATATGGAATTAAAGGGTTCAGAGATTATTGCCGAATGTCTGCTGGAACAGGGAGTCGATACTGTATTCGGCTATCCCGGCGGAGCTGTTCTGGAAATTTATGACGCACTTTACAAGTACAGCGACAAAATCAAACACGTTATGACCGCCCACGAACAAGGTGCTTCCCACGCTGCGGACGGCTATGCCAGAGTAACAGGAAAAACAGGTGTCGTTATTGCTACGTCAGGCCCCGGAGCAACCAATCTGGTAACGGGTATCGCTACGGCATCTATGGACAGTATTCCGCTCGTCGCCATTACCGGAAACGTCGGCAGAGCTTTACTGGGCAAATCAAGCTTTCAGGAAGTCGATATTGCCAATATCGTCAAACCGATTACCAAAGCCAGTTTTCAGATAACCTCTATGGAAGAACTCGCTCCCACTATCCGAAAGGCGTTCAAAATCGCTGAATCGGGCAGAAAAGGTCCTGTATTGATTGACGTTCCCAAAGATATTACGGTGCTGAAAACGGAATATGTCAAAGAAATCATCACCCACGAAGAAACGGAAACCGTTTATCACGAAGTCGATGAAAAACAGATTGATGAAATTGTGGCTTTATTGGAAAAAAGTGAACGTCCTGCCATCTATGCAGGCGGTGGTGTCATTCTGAGTAATTCATCAGAAGAACTCACCCGATTTGCTGAACTGCTTGATGCTCCTGTCTGCTGTTCTCTGATGGGTATGGGTTGTATTCCCGGTGACCACCCTCTCTTTGCGGGTAATATCGGTATGCATGGTGTCATTGAAACCGGTATGGCGATAAAAGACGCTGACCTGATTTTTGTGGCAGGAGCAAGATTCTCTGACAGAGTGGCAGGCGATACCAAAAAATTCGGAGCAAAAGCTACCATTATCCAGATTGACATCGATAAAAAGGAAATTAACAAGAATGTCACCGTTGATAAGAGTATTTTAGGCAATGTCAAGCCTGTACTTGTCGCCCTTAACAAAAAGCTTTCCCCGCAGAATCACGAAACCTGGAAGGCAAAATTAAACGAATTCAAAACCGTCACGGAAATCAAAGAAGAAGGTTATATCACTCCTCAGGAGATTTTAAGAACAGTGGAAGCTCTGCGTAATGATGATGATATCATCGTTACCGATGTCGGACAGCATCAGATGTGGGTAGCTCAGGAATGTAAATTCAGACAACCCAGAACCTTTCTGACTTCAGGCGGTCTTGGCACAATGGGCTATGGTATGGGGGCTTCTATCGGTGCCTATATGGGCAATCCTGATAAAAAAGTCTTTCTGGTTACGGGCGACGGCAGTTTCCACATGAATCTCAACGAACTGGTTACCCTGAAAAGTTATCATATTCCTGTGATTGTCATGGTATTCAATAACCGTGTTCTGGGTATGGTAAGACAATGGCAAAAATTATTTTACGGCAGACGGTTTTCTTCTACTGACCCCCATCGTGCAACCGATTTTGTCGCCGTAGCCAAAGCATTCGGTATCGAAGGATTTTCCGTTTCCCGTTCCGAAGAAATTCAGCCTACACTGGAAAAAGCAATCCGTCTGCACGCTCCCGTTGTTATCGACTTCCGTATTTCTCCCGATGCCAATGTTCTTCCCATGATTCCCCCCGGTAAAGATGTAGATGATATTATTCTGAATCTGAAATAACTTAATCTATAGTCGAATACTTACCTGACGGCGTTGGAAAAATCCCCCCTTGTATTGCTAAACCTTAAGGAGAATGTTTTTTTTGACTAAATACAAAGAAAAAATTATCTATACAATTTATTTTCTGCTGATATTCGGATTTCTGCTGGTGGTATTTCTGAAAGTACAACCACTGGTATTGTTTAATTCTGACGACTGGCTGTATGCGTCATATGACAGGCTGGCTGTTCCTCTCTGGAAAGAATGGAACCCTTGTCGGATATTACCCGAAACACTGATGAGCTGGTGTACATATGTTTCTGCCTATGTGCTCATGCCCGTTTTTCACCTCAGCTTTATAGATGCCACCATAACAGGATATGGCATACTCTACAGCCTTTTTATTCTGCTTTATTTTGTGCTGTTCGTCCGATTTCTGAAAAAGAAATTCAATCTTTCGTTGTTTTCTTTGACTGCTGTATCTTTGCTGTTTTTCATCTTGCATTTTATGATTTTTCTACGATATATCTCGGGCGATATCAAAAATCAGCATATGTTTATGGGAATGAATACTGCCTGCTATTTTTATTATGCCATTCCCAATCTATGGAACGCAGGACTGGTGTTTTTCTTTTTGACTTCAGATGGTCATACTGTTCTGAAAAAACAAAATTACGCTGTTATTGCCATAGTGCTGTTTGCTGTGTATCTTGCTGTCTTTTCAGACCTGTTTCAGACCATTATTCTGATTTCTTTCGTGAGTTACCGCATACTGTTGTGTTTTATCAAACAAATCCGAAAAACTAAAAAACAGATTTTTCTTAATCTGTATACAACCTTTCGGAACACACTGCTTTATTGCTGTACTGTCGTGCTGTGGCTGATTTCACTTGTCTTTGAATATAACGGCGGTCGTTCTGACATGGTAACCAACGCCAAATGGCAATCTTCTGTAACAGATGCCCTGAAAATGTTTTGCAACTTTTTCATAAACAGTTTGAGTAAGCTGTTTATCATTTCTTTCATCGGTGTGTTTATCATAGCCATCGTTATTGTTCTGCTGAAAAGAAAAAAACACACTCCCTTTGATAAAACCTGCTTCCGATATCTTCTGTGTTTTGTTTACTGCTTTTTGCTTACAGCAATCTTTGAAATACTGGTTTCATCAAGAATATCTCCGTTATATCTCTGTCGTGCTGATGTCATGTTCGGTTGTGTGTTGTATCTCATACTGATGTTTATCATTACCTTAGTCTATGTACTGCAAAATGTAAAAATTCTGACAGCTTTTCTTCCGCTTTATCTTTACATCGTTCTGAGTTTCTGTGTTTTCTTCTCCCACAATTATTTTATTGCCACATCAAGTTATATCCATTATCAGTCATGTAAAGAAATCGATGAATATATCGTTGAACAAATCGTTGACGCTGACCGAAAAGCCTTACATGCCGTAACGGTTCGTGTTCCCCGATTTAATATCGAAACAAATTACCCCATAAATACTGTTCCTTACGAATGTACTACATTTTCTTTTGGCTATATCGTTTCCGATACACTGTATAAATGTGATGTCATTCATCGTCCTATTGTTGTCACCATTCAACCTGATGAATCACTCAATAAAAAATTCCATCTTGATTCCTAAGACTTATCGACCATCTATACAAAAAGGGGCTGTGAAAAAGCCATCAAAAACAAGTCCACAAATCGAGTAGGAGACTGCCCATTAGTTGAGCAGCCGACCTCTCACACCACCGTGCGTACCGTTCAGTACACGGCGGTTCAATAGTTTAAGTGCAGTACCTTGTATCTTTCGAGTATGTCATCATACCCGACTGATGCAAGGTATTTGTTCGTTAATGACATA
>CACYBZ010000269.1 GCA_902772795.1 uncultured Ruminococcus sp.
AAATGTCTGTGCTATTTCTGTATAGTTGATATATTCCTCCATATTGATTTTCAGTATTTTTTTTGCAATCATATGCTTTATGGCATCTGTAGGGGTTTGAATGTCTTTCGCATTATAATACCGTACACATTGTTTGATGTTTTCTGCAAAAACAGAGTTTATGTCATTGGAAAAAATAACTTCCAGATGTATTCCTTTTATTCCCCAGTATGTCTGTTCGATTGCAAAATTTTTCATAGCATAATCAGTGAACTGGTTGATGCTAGGCTTAACCGTATAAGCTTTTAACATTTTACCGTCAGGAGTGTCATATGTGACCAAAAAATCTGTGGTCATATGGGTTTGTTTATTGTGGGGGTGTGGCAAACCTAAACGACGGGCGATTGCAAGGGTGAGGTCAAGGTCGAGAGGAAACTGTTCACGGATGTCTGTTACGTCATCACGCCAGCGGAGTATACGATAAGCTTTTGCTTCCCCCTGTGATAGACACTGAATTTGCCGTCCGTGCTTCCAGTCGGGGAAGACTGATTCCGTTCCGATACTTCCCATTTCTCTTGCAAGTATCCATGGTTTATAATCAGCCCCCTGCCCAGTTCCTCGTTTTTCACGTAGTTTAGTCTTTTCTGTTATTCTGCTCATATTCCCTCCAAATCTCACTTAAACTTTTTTTAACTGTATTTGAATAGTATGGAAGTATACTTAAAAACATTTTTAATGTAAGATTATATTTTTTTATGAATTCAATAATACGGACATTATTTTTTCTGCCTCCAAAGTATCGGCTGAATTTAATAGCTTCTAATACCATTAAATAACGATAGTTATCGTCATTGATAATAATAGGTAATCCCTTTGTAGATATGGTAATTCCATACATTACATGGTTTTTTCCTTTAGACTTTATGTTTATGTTTGTTAAAAATTGTTTTACATCAGGTTTAATATCAGTTAAACCCATTTCATATCCTAATGAATTTCCATAATGGATGCCGATTCGTTTTCCGTTACGTATAAGATACCTTTGCGTAAGTAAGTCTTCGTTAGATATTTGGCGGGGAATAAAAGAATAAATGCCGTTTTCTATTCGGAATATTTTTTTCTCTTTAACAAAATTTCTTAAATTATTTTGTATGGACATCATATATTCTTTAGAAAACAGTGAATGAATATCTTCAATAAAAATTAAATCGTTGTCATTATATATTGAACGTATACGGGCTAATATGTATTTTCTACTAACCATATCAGGTTTTTTCGAAATTTTAAATATTTCTTCGTTCCAATCTGTTTTTAGATGTTTTACTGGAACAGGAAGGATGTCACTTGGCGTTGGGCGTAAAATTTCTTGTAAAAAACGCTTGATAGAAACTTCGATTACAGCTCCGCTTTTTTCTGTAATTTCGTAGATGTTTGTTCCAGAACGGGTAATACGATATTGTCCTGTTGTCATATATTCAACCATGTTAGGGAATAGTTTTGTATCATGAATTATTCTACAATGAGTACAGCGTGAACCGTCCAAAAAATGTTTTGGACGGTAATTTTGTATATGTCCACATTTATTGTGTCGAATTTCAATTAAATCATTGCGTTTTATATAATTGCTAACAACAGTGTATTCATCACCTACAAGGTCTTTTACCATTTCTACAAAAGATTTTTTTGTGGTTTCACTTTTTTGCAAACAAGATGGACATTTCCAACCTGCTAAAAAACCAAATGGAGTGGTAAAATATGTCGTGCCGCAAGATTTATGACGAAGCCGAATGATTGTTGAATTAAACGGTTCATATACATCATATTCTTTAATGGCGTTGTCTATGAATTTGTGTATGATTTCATCGTTTACGGATAAACAGGAAGCCATTTTATCTACACTGCCGAAGACATTCATTAAAATACGGACGATTTCAGGAATTTTATCGTACTTGGTCAAAAAAAGTCCCTTATTTATAAAGTCTTTTTGTTTTGTTGTTAATTTATCAATGTGCGGTAGTAATGACTGCTGGATTTTGTCAATGTTTGTCTGTAATCCAGCATCTAACAGGTCTTTCGTAAAAATGGCATATTCTACAGCATCAGTAGTGATTTCAATGGGGGTATCCCCATCCCATAGAGGTGTATGATGTTTATGACATACTGTTACACCAGGCAGCTGATGAGCACGGTGAGCATAACTATATCCATAGTTTTTCATATCTTCTTCAGTACATTCTTTACAGTATTTAAGACGAGAAATTAAGCAAAAACATATTTTCTGTCGCAGTGAAGTGTTAAATAATGTGTCTACTACCATTGCTTGCCGGTTAGGCGTTAAGAAAATAGATTGGAATGGATAGACAGAACAGGAATTAATTATGTTATACGCATTTATATTCGTTGAATTAAAAAAAAGTGGGAAAATACCTCTTCCGTCGTAATTCATAAAAAAATGGGATATTTCTGTACTATCATTAATATTACCCATAATACGACCAATAAAGTTTCTTTCTCTTGGTATTCCATTTATTTTGGATAGTCTATTAACATATGAATAAAATAATTCATCCGGATAAGGGGGTGTAAGTATAGCTATCATTTTCCAATAATCTCACTTTCTATAAAAATAATTATTATGATGCATCTTGTATATTAGCTACAGGAAGTGTTGTTTTCAACTGTTGTAAATCAACAAAAGCCTGTTCCTCTTGTTTCTTTTTTTCACGTTTAATCTTTGCATCTTCTTTGCGTTTTAATTCAGTGATGGTCGCAGTGATAGTTGCCTGAATATTATTATCAGGAACATTATTTATAATCTTGTGTAAGGCAGATTCAATGTCTTTGTCGGCATATTTATTGCCATAGAAAGCATGAAGTGCCTCTTTTACAATATTCCGCATAGTGGGCATACGGTCAATCTGCAAAATTTCAGGCAGTTCCAACGGTTCATTACTGCTTTCCATCAATTTTCGGGCAGTTGCAATAGAATATTCTTCGTCTTCAATGATGCGATTTTCTCTATTCGCTTTATCATAAATATATTTCCCCGCAAGACATTTTTTGGAAACTTTTTTAATTAATTCCGGTGTAATATCCGATGCTTTATTTTTAGCTTTCCGTGTAATGATTTCATTAGCAACGGCAGTAAAAATTTTGGAAATATAAGCAATAATACCATTACTTTCCTGATAGA
>CACYBZ010000270.1 GCA_902772795.1 uncultured Ruminococcus sp.
GGCAAAGCCCCTCGTGGGATTTTTAAGGGCGAAGCCCTTAAACTAAACTCCCGTTGAACCAAAACCACCACTGTTTCTCTGCGTTTCCGAAAGCGTTTCAACCACGGTTATTTCGGGAATACACACAGGCATGACTACCATCTGGGCAATACGGTCATTCGGATTTATCGTGTAGTCACATTCCCCCTGATTAATCAGTCCTACACAGATTTCTCCACGGTAATCACTGTCAACTACGCCAACACCGTTTGCCAGAGTTATGCCATGTTTTATCCCCAGACCGCTTCGGGCAAACAAAAATACCGCATGATGACTGTCAGGCAGTTCAACAGAAATTCCTGTGGGAATTACCACACGTTTTCCCTTTTCTATGGTCAGCGGAGAACGGATACACGCATATAAATCCATTCCTGCCGAACCGTCTGTGGCTTGTTCGGGAATAACGGCATTTTCATTCCGTTTCTTGATTTTGATTTGCAAAAAGAAAACCCTCTCTCTACGGCAGTGTCACAGAACCCCTTTCTCATAAAGACCTCTTGTATAACCGCCGTTTAGTTTTTTATGATGTATGATACTGTTCAGAACCGCTGTCTGTTGCTGTACAGTTTCATCGGTAAACAATAACATGTGAAAATCTGTACCGTCTATCTGTTGCAGACGGTCGCCCATGTAAAGCGGAACACTGTTGAAAATCTGCGTACAACCTCCGCCACACTGATACGGAAACGAAATATTTTTTCGGTCGGTAATCAGACCATGACCGTCACAGTTTTTACAGTCTTTTGTTGCCGAATTTACTCCCGGACAGTTTCTGGTAAGCATAAGCGGTAGCTTTCCGTAAACCATCGCACCCACAGGCAGAACATCGCCAAAACCGTTGATTTGTTTGGCAGTCATCTCAAACGACGCAACAACATCTGTCAGACCGACATCTTTGAAAAATTGCAGACTTTGTGTGTTCATCACGTTCAGTCTGAAATTGCCATGAATAACAAAACCGAACATTCGGCAAAGCGGTATTGCCCCTATATTATTGACCAGAACGTGCTGTATTCCGCTGTCTTTCCAGTCTTTCATACGACGGATAATCTGATTTTCCCGTCCGAACATACCCCCGAACACTTCCAGTCCGACAGTAAGCCCTTTATCTGTCAGATTTCTGACAACCGTCAACGGTGTACTTTCGGGAACAAAGACAATTTCACATGCTGAAATTGCCCCACACAGTTCTTTTACATTACTTAAAACGGCACGCAACGGAATTTTATGACGAACAGTTCTGTTATGACACGGTGCAAGAGGAACATCATAAAATGTGCTGTGCTTTGCATAACTTCCGCTGATTTTCTGCGTGAGTATATCTGTCATTTCACGGCGGACAGCATTGAGTGACGACAACGGCAATGTGATATTCTCATCAACATCACAAATTACCTGCGTTACTTTAAACGGTGAATTTCCTGTTCGGGAAAGCTGACTGACAATCTTTTCCTGCGAAATGAGTTTATTGACTGCCGTTTCCGCTACGTCACCGAAACACTCCGCCGAAATGTTTTTTTCGGGAACGGAGGCTTTGAGTATCACAGGTTGCTGCTTTTTCATGGCAAAGGAAAACGCAACAGGAATACGCTGATATTCATTCTTATACAATGCGTGTATCTGATTGAGTACCTTGTTCGTGGCTGAAATGACATCTTCTTTCTGTCGGATACCGAACATACTCTTACCACGCTTACCGCTGTAATACCCGTCCGTAAACCCTGAACGGGAAAAAACATTTTTCAGTTGCTGACAGCTTTCCTCCTCTGCATGGCCGTTATCCAGAAACTGTCTGGCAACATTCACCGCAGAAGCCACATACTCGGGACGTTTCATTCGACCTTCGATTTTGGCAGAAGTCACGCCGATATCCCGCAATTGCCGTAACTGTTCCAGAACAGACATATCTTTCAGACTTAAATCATGACCACTGCCGTTTTCGACCATAAACGGCAGACGACACGTCTGAGCACATTGCCCACGGTTTCCGCTACGACTGCCCAGCATGGCACTGAAATAACACTGTCCCGAAACACACATACATAAAGCACCGTGAACAAAGATTTCTGTTTCTACCGCACAACTGTTCACGATGTCGGCAATTTCACGATTGGAAAGCTCTCTGGCAAGTACAACCCTTCTGAAACCCAGTTCATAGAGAAATCTTGCTCCCTGCGGTGTATGAATACTCATCTGCGTCGAAGCGTGAAGCGGTAAATCGGGAATCATACGATGAACCCTGTCAGCAAATCCCACGTCCTGAACAATCAAGGCATCAATACCCAGTTCAGCAACTTTCTTTGCCGTACACAATGCGGAATACAGTTCATCGTCTTTTACCAGCGTATTCATTGTCAGGTAGACTTTCACATCACGCTGATGACAGAAATCCAATGCTTGTTCCAGTTGTGTAAGGTCAAAATTTTTAGCCGATGCCCTTGCTCCGAATCGGGTGGTAGCCAGATAGACCGCATCTGCACCTGAACGGACACCCGCAACAAGAGAATCCCATGAACCCGCAGGGGCAAGAATTTCAAGACAATTCATAACCTATCAAATCTCCGTTATAATAAATTTTGCACTCAAAAACAAGTCTGAGTGCAA
>CACYBZ010000271.1 GCA_902772795.1 uncultured Ruminococcus sp.
CCTATTGAGGAACAACATGGATAAGGGTAATCTGCGGAAAGTTGTTAATCCGAATACAACGTCTGTCCTGTCCAAGCCCGCCCGTAATTACCATGTGATAAGGATTTTTATTATTCTCGTCAATAGTAAAGATACCTCTGTCATATTCAGGGAAAAAGCCCTGATTAGGGGCAATAAGTCCACCAACAAACGGTATACGGATAATTCCACCGTGAGTATGTCCGCATAACATCAAATCAAAATTGGTTTCATAATACTTATCCTGCCCGAAAAACCAGGTAGTAAATTCAGGATAGTGACACAACAGTATTTTGAATCCGCTTTTAGAACAGAATTTATCCATAATTGCGGTATAACGAGGGTCTTCATACTCTCCGTTAGAATAGGTATGCAGACCCAGAATATGTACTTTGTCATCATTGAACACTGTCGTAGTTTCCGCTTTTGAAAGAATATCTCCCCCGTTTTCGCTGGCACGCAGAAAATGAACGCCTGAATCCATAATCTCCTGTTTAAATGTTTCATATTGCGGACAGCTCTTATCGTGATTTCCCATAACATAGTAAGTCGGGGCAATATCAGGTAAATTTTTCATAAGATGAAGTGTCGGTGTAATATCCGTCGCCCACCTGTCTACCATATCTCCTACAACAGCTATCATATCAGGAGATTTTGTTTTAAGCGTATCAAGAACCCGCTGGTTATGGTTTCCCAAATCAGTATTGTGCAAGTCACTGATTAAAGCAATCGTAAAACCGTTCTTTACCTTATCACTTTTGATGGTATATTCAGGTGTCATGATGACATACTGGTCACAGATAAGATAAGCGGTCAGCGTAATAACGCCACACAATAAAGTCGTCATCAATATTTTTCGTTTAGATTTCTTTTTCACAAAAATCCCTCCTGACGTATTCTGATTACAGGAAAATTTTATCGCTTTTTCAAGAAAAAAACAATAATAAACCGTGAAATTTATGTTAATTTCGTTGTTAATCGGCGGACAATATGGTATAATACAGACAGTATTTTGTGGGGGGATTTTTATGTTGAATATTGGTTGTCATCTGTCGGCATCAAAAGGTTTTTTGCATATGGGAAAAGAAGCTGTTTCGATTGGAGCAAATACATTTCAGTTTTTCACAAGAAATCCCCGCGGTTTCAGAGCCAAAGAACTTGATACTGACGATATCGCACAATTTCTTGTCTATAGCAAAGATAAACATTTTGCTCCCATTGTTGCCCACGCACCTTACACACTCAACGGCTGTTCCGCAGACCCGAAAATCAGACAGCTTGCCACGCAGACGATGAAAGATGATATCCGTCGCATGGAATATCTTCCGAACAATTATTATAATTTTCACCCGGGCAGTCATGTCGGACAAGGTGTGGAAACGGGTACGAATTATATCGTCACCATGCTCAACAGTATTCTTACACCTGAACAAACCACTACCGTTCTTCTGGAAACCATGGCAGGCAAAGGCAGTGAAATCGGCAGAAATTTTCAGGAACTGCATACTATTCTGGAACATGTGGAATTAAAAGAAAAAATGGGTGTCTGTCTGGATACCTGTCATGTATGGGACGGCGGTTACGATATTGTAGAAAATCTGGATAAAGTTCTTGATGAATTTGATAAAACCATCGGTATAGAGAAACTGTATGCCGTCCACCTCAATGACAGTAAAAACATCTGCGGAAGTCACAAAGACCGCCATGAAACCATCGGTAACGGCTGTATTGGTCTGGAAACACTGGTAAAGGTTATCAACCACCCTCAGCTGAAACATCTGCCTTTTGAACTGGAAACGCCTAACAACCTTGATGGTTATGCTGAGGAAATCCGATTGTTAAGGGGTCTGTATACATGGTAAAAAAGAAAGTGGTGTGAGAAGTGAAACGAATCTGTTCGATATGCAACAACAAGGCGAGTATATGGACAAGAGTAAAAGTGGCAGACGGATTTATCTGCGGAAAGTGTGTAGGGAAATGCAGTGAACATATCCTCAGCGATATCAGAAAACGGACAGTCGAAGAAATCAGACAACATCTGGCTTACCGTACAGAAAACAGGAACAGTGAACGTTTCAGACAATTCAGCCCCGATATCACACTTGGAAAATATGAAATATTGTCAATTGATACTGTTCACCATCTGTGGTCTTTGAAAATGGACAAACCTTTTCTCAGAAATGACAACCCCGATATTTTTTATTTGTCGCAGATTACCGACATCAGAACAGAAATCAAAAAAGAATGTATCAACAGTTTTGAGAGATTCAACGGAAAGCTCAGTCGTGTACCGACACGGCTCAGACGAAAAATAAACCGCACACCACTATACGGTTATTGGTTCTATATTCTGATAGAGGTACATCACGAAATGTTTCACACGCTGAAAATGAGGATAAACCGATATATCATCACAGACTGGAACAAAGACACTTATCAGAACACAATAAAAATGACTGAAGAAATAGCCGATATGCTAGAAGAACTGACAAAGAAAGCGGGACAAGCATGATAGAAACAATGGAAGAACTCAAAAAAACGTGTAAGGAATGTAAAAAATGCCGTCTTTGCGAAACAAGGACAAATGTCGTATTCGGCACAGGAAATGAAAATGCCGAAGTTCTTTTTATAGGGGAAGGTCCGGGAGAAAACGAGGATTTACAGGGTGAACCCTTTGTAGGTCGTGGCGGAAAACTGCTGGATAAAATGCTCAACGCTGTCGACCTTGACCGTAAGAAAAATATTTATATTGCCAATATGGTAAAATGCCGACCGCCTAAAAACCGTGACCCACTTCCTGACGAACAGGAAGCCTGTATCGGTTATCTGCGTAATCAGGTAAAGATTATCAAACCGAAAATCATTGTTTGTCTGGGACGTGTTTCCGCTATCCGAATTATAAAAAAGGACATGAAGATTACCAAAGAACACGGTATTTTCTTTGAAAGAAACGGCGTTATCATGATGGCGACCCTCCACCCTGCTGCTCTGTTACGTGACCCCAGAAAAAAACCTGAAGCCTTTGAGGATTTTCAGAAACTGCGTGACAAAATCAAAGAAATCTGTACTTCTACTTACTGATAGTCCTAAAATGAGCTTCGCTCCCTGACCTCACCCGCTTTTTTCAAAAGCGGGGCAAAACTTTTTCGCCAAATTTACCATAGCAAATTTGATAAGAAAACAATGTCAACTGTTTCAAACACTATAAATCGGAATTCGGGAGAGTGAAAGTCTGTGAATCCATGGTATGTCAGCATCATTGAGATATTCATACTTATCGTTCTGTTCATATGCGTTATCATTTTTATCGTGATACTGATAAAAGCAAAAAAACGTAATCAACCAACAGGAATACAACGTGTTATATTATCCTCTGACATCATACTTTTTGCGTGTTCACTTGTTTTTGTTCTGTCACATTCAACGTACTACCGATACAATGACTGGGCTATTCTAAACGCCGATATTCACTCTGTAATCAGCAAATACGGAATGTATGACAAAGGCACAATACAAGAAGGTAAATCTGGTAAAGTAGGTTATTATATCTATGCTGACAACGGACCGATTATGCCTGACCATGGAAAACATTATTACTGGATATATTTTAATGAAAGCGGTACTGTCTATAAAGTCGAA
>CACYBZ010000272.1 GCA_902772795.1 uncultured Ruminococcus sp.
AACATAAAAAACACCTCTCACCCTTAGGCCATGGGAGAGAGGATTTTAAACGGTCAGTTTGAAAACTTTTCAAAAATATATAATCTCACAGTTAATGTCTTAACTTCGGGTTTATGGTCAATCATCATAAATCAGAGTAAAATAAAAAAGCCCCACCACCGTGAAGGTGATGAGGCGATAATGTATTTAGAAATCTATAGTGTTTTCTTCAAAAATTCGGGGGCCTATGAATTTACCGTTAGCAAAAATCTTTTTAACTTTTTGTGGATTTAACTCAATTTTTTCACCATCCCCAAAATCCAGTTTGCCCAATTGGATCTCATCGGGTAGTTCATTCTCGTGAATTAAAAATGGTTTTGCATTTTTTTCGAAATTTCTGAAATATATTCCTGAGTATTTAACATGACCATTTTCTATTCTATGGGCATATGGGTCGCTAACGCTTAAATACAAAAACTCTTGCTCATCCTTTTTGAGAAAGAAAAGATTATCACTGTAGTAATTTACAAATTCGCAAAGTTTATAATAATCGCTATAGTAAGAATAATCGTCTTGGCCAAGAATGGTTTTGTCGGAATCAGTTATTGAAACTCCACCCAATAACAAAAAAAATAACTGATAGGAAGCATTCCTAATAGTTTCAATGATGGTCCAATCGTGTATATTGTCTTTATGCAAGTGTCCGTTTCGTAAATCCTTATATCTAAAAATGCTTTCTACGATGTAGGTTTTTGCCTTAGGTGAAAGTTTGTTTAGGAATATGTCGGATTTGTTCTTTTTGCAGAAATTAGCCATGGAGCCAATGGAAGTGTCTATGTTTTTATTATTGATATTCTCATCGTTGAGTTCAATTTCTACAGGTAAATATTTTTTTGAGTTATCTTTATGGATAGTCCGTTTCTCGTTTTTATGCAAACAAATTATGTCATAAAGCAGCTGTTCAACAGCCTTAAAGTAACCCATACCAATCGAAGTGAGATCAATAGCCGATGCTTTTTTTAGAGACCTATAAAGCCATTCTGCTGTAACGAGGCTTTCAGCACAATTGTTCTTTCCAAGAAGGATAAGATAGGAGTTACCAAAAAAGTATTCAGACAATAAATCGTAATCCACTTGTTCAAGAATGTATTTGCTGAACACAACAGTAGAGAGTATTGAGGAGTAATCGAACTGAATAATAGAGTTTTCAAGCGATTTTTTAAAGTTTGCAAATGTGTTAGGGTTAAGTGATCTCATCAAAATGAATCCAATTATCTTATTAATGTAATCTATATATATATCTGTATATCGCTTAAAAACGCTGTATTCGTTAGCACTAAAACAATTTTCAAAAAACCATTTTACTGAGTAAATATCGTATTCGGCACCCAGATTTGATGGATGATTTTTTCTTATTATTTGTTTTTCTGCGTTTTCAAACACTAAATAGATGGTCTTTATTGATGACACATTATATTTGTTCAGAATATTACTATCTGGAGTTATGCCTTTATGAATCCAAAAACTACTCTCTTCGATATTTTTGAACTGAAAAAGTGTGTTTGTTTTACGATCCACGATTGTTAATAGTGTTGGAGATTTGGGAATTGTATTTTTTTCGTTTTTTACAATTTCAAAGGGAATACCATATGCTTTATACAGATTGATGACTATATGGAAAAAGCATTCCGTTGATATGGTTCGAGCTGCGTTTATTAGTTCTGAATATTTATAAAAGCTCTTATCTCCGAAGTTAAACATTTCCTGTTCTTTTACTTCTTGCCAGCCCGTATCTTGTACCTCTAATCGTTCAGGCTTTGGACTTCTAATCATATATATTTTTTGTATTGCTTGTTCATATAGTGTTTTATAAATCATATGACTGTCCATATCTATTTCTCCTCAAATAAATAAAAAGGGGCACACGGGAACAGTGCCCCATGTACCCCAGTTGGCTTTAGCTCTGGGGCAGGTTTCCCTCAGGCAACGTTAAGTAGTATTTAGCTACAACACCACCTGCTGCAACAGCTACAGCTGCTACAAGATCCAGAACAAATTTGACGGTTTTGGGATTTACCTTCATGGTAGTTCCTCCTAAAATAGTAGTAGGTGCATTACAC
>CACYBZ010000273.1 GCA_902772795.1 uncultured Ruminococcus sp.
ACTGACAGAAGCAGGTTACAATATACCGCCTGCTTCGGCACTGGACGCTGTCAGAAAAGCACAACGCAACGGACACAAGGTTTTTCTTTGTTCGGGACGCAACCGTGCTATGCTCAGACCGCTTCTGCAATACGGTTTTGACGGATATGTTGCCAGTGCAGGAGGTTATGTGGTATGTGATGACAATGTGGTGTTTGACCGTCCGATGAACCCCGAAGTATTTCGGCTGGCTATGGATTGTTTCGGCAGAAACCATGTTTTCCGTACAGTAGAATGTCTTAACGGAACATACGGTGACAGTGGTCTGGGAGATTTGCTGGAGGGTGCTGATGCATTTTCCAACAGTGAACTGTTACGCTTCCGCCGACAGCTCAGCGAAACGCTGGATATTCGTCCGATGAACGAATATGACGGTTCACCTGTTTATAAAATTGTTTTTATGTGTACTGACAGACATCAGCTTGATGAACCTATGGAACTGCTCAGCAAATACTTTGTTTTTTGCGTACAAAATCTTGAGGCGGTAGGCTGTCTTAACGGTGAAGTGTTCGGACTGGATTTCAACAAGGGTATCGGTATTCACAAACTTTGTGAATTTCTCGGCAAAGATATTTCTGATACTATAGGTTTTGGTGACAGTATGAACGATAAGGAAATGTTCGAAGCGGTCGGTTACAGTGTCTGTATGGAGAACGGTCACCCGACAATGAAAGCTATGGCAGACTATGTCTGTCCTTCCGTGAGTGATGACGGACTTTACAAGGCTTTTGAAAAACTCGGATTAATTGTTTAAGGGCGTTGCCCTTAAAAATCCCACAAGGGTACGCCGTCCCCTTGACCTCTGCAAGCCTTTGAAAAGGCTTGACCTAAACTTTGTGATTTTGAAAATTAAGGGTTTATTTACAAATCAAACACAGGGCGGCAGCTCTTTAACAGGATTGTTAAGGGTTTCCGCCCCTAAGTTTTGTAATCGTTTTCAGTTTATAAAAAGGGTGTCTTGCAAGAAAAAATTCAGCAGGAAAAACTTATTATATCACATTGCAATAATTGATTACTTTTTCATTTGATTTAGTTGTTTTTTCTATATTTTTTTGTAATGTTTGTTAGTATTGTCAATTTACAAGGCTGACAGAAAGCGTTACAATGGTTATGTAATCGATTTCAAGAATATGCCCGTCTTGAAAAATTTATTGCAAAGGAGAGTTAGTATGGATTATCGGAAGTGTGCAGAAGAAATCTATAATTTCGTGGGTAAAAGAGATAATCTGGTATCCGCAGCACATTGTGCCACCCGACTGCGTCTTGTCACAAACGACAACAGCAAGGTAGATATTAAAAAGCTGGAAAATGTTGACGGCGTAAAAGGTGTATTCAGTTCAAACGGACAGTTGCAGATTATTCTTGGTACAGGTACGGTCAACAAAGTATACGAAGAATTTCTGTCTGTCAGCGGTATGACGGCAGCCACCAAAGCTGATGTAAAAGCCGCCGCCGCAGCAAAACAGCCTTTACCGTTCCGTATGGTCAAGGCACTTGGGGACGTATTTGTTCCCATTCTTCCCGCAATTGTTGCAGCAGGTCTTATTATGGGTCTGCTTGAGGGTATGACGAAAATCTGGCCTGATATGGCAAGCTCAGGAACTTATCAGATTTTCCACCTCTTCAGTAATGCGGCATTCGTATTTCTTCCCATTCTGGTTGCGGTTTCCGCAGCAAGAGTATTCGGAGGCAACATCTTTCTCGGGGCTGTCATCGGTATGATAATGGTACATACCGACCTTGTCAATGCGTGGAGTGTGGCGAGTATGATAGAGGCAGGACAGACAATTCCTCAGGCAGATGTATGGTTTGGTCTTTACAAAATCAATATGACGGGTTATCAGGGGCATGTAATACCTGTCATTATTGCGGTATGGTTTATGAGTTTTCTGGAAAAGAAGCTCCATAAACTCGTTCCTGAAATGATTGACCTTTTTGTTACGCCATTGGCAACGGTACTGATAACAGGCTATCTGACACTTACGATTTTCGGACCTGTATTCTCAACACTGGAAGAATGGGTGCTTTTCGGTATCAAGTGGGTTATTACTATTCCGTGGGGTATCGGTGCGGCTATCGCAGGAGCGTTGTATCCGCTGACGGTTGTCTGTGGTATACACCATATGTACAATACCGTTGAAATAGGTATGATTTCCAATACAGGGCTGAATACTTGGATGCCTATTGCTTCTTCGGCAAACTTTGCACAGGGCAGTGCTTGTTTTGCTGTTGCTCTCAAAACAAAAGACAAGAAATTCAAAGCAATGGCTTTGCCGTCATCTCTTTCAGCATTTCTCGGCATTACCGAACCCGCTATTTTCGGTGTCAATCTCCGTTTGATGAAGCCGTTAATCTGCGGTATGATTGGCGGTGCTGTCGGTGCGGCAGTAGGTGCAACAATGGGTATCGGTGCAACGGCTTACGGTGTAACGGGTCTGTTCGGTTTCCTGATTACCACTAATTTTATGTGGCAGT
>CACYBZ010000274.1 GCA_902772795.1 uncultured Ruminococcus sp.
AAAAGTTTCGGTCAAGCCTTTTCAAAGGCTTGTGGGGTTCAGGGGCAAAGCCCCTGATGGGATTTTTAAGGGCAAAGCCCTTAAACACTAAAACAGTTCGATGGCTACTGCACCGTATCTGTCAATCTGTTCTTTTGCATAATATGCATACATATCTTCGTATGAACAAGCTTCATCAGTACGATAACCCATACTTGTCTTGTCAAAGTGCCGATAAAGTTCTTTGAAATCTGCATAAATATGCAACGCATACACTTTTACCCTGAGTTTTTCTCCTGTTTCGGTCTGCGTGAACTCTATTTCGTCCATAGGTCTGATTTTCTGCCTTTTCTCATCATAAAGACGCAGTTCTATGGTTTTTAGCCTTTGTTTTATCTGTTCAAACGGTTCTTTGTACAACTTCATCGTATGCAACATTTTATTCCACCATATATACTGTCTGATTGTTTTCAATAGCGGACAGTATTTTTTCTATTTTTACAATAGCAAGTTTTTTATCTGCATACAATCCCAGTATACTGGCTGTTCCTTCAGTGTAACCGAAGAGGGCAAATTTTGCTTCTTTGCCTCCGCAGATATTTTTTTCAATGGCAAATTTACTAAAATCACCCAATATTTCCTTGTTTTGTGACAGAACAAACATAATCTCATTTCCTTTCAATTGACAATTTTTTTCTGTATAAATATTCATAGATTCCCGTCAGGATACACCCTATAGCATAGGCGACAATATCCCAGAAGCTGAAACCGTTACCGATAGCAATTCGCAAGGCATAATTCTGAATATTGAGAATATCTACAATATGAATATATTGCAGACATTCTACAAATACCGCAAAAATAAAGACATACAGCGAAAGTAACGGGTATTTTTCAGGAATGAAAATTCTGATAAACGTATAAAGCAGAATGACGACTAGAGTATCACCGCCGTAGGGACGAATCAGTTCATCATTAACATATTTGGCAATGTAAATTTCTACCCCGAAAAGTATTACTGTGATGCAAAGATACAGCAATCGCTTTTTAAGTTTTTGGTTCATGCGGTTTACCTACTTTCCGTACGCTGTTTTTGAAAAATTCGGAATTCCAGAAAAGAATGATTCCATCAACGGCAGTGATAATAAAAAGCGGTGTGAAATTATAAAGATAGCGGGAACGTGTTTCCCATATGGAGAAAAACAGAATAACACCGAATATTATTCCATGAATCAGAGTAATTTTGTCAGGACGGATTTTTTTCAGATAAAAATATCCTGAACAACAAATTCCCATAAGCATACACATATGATAGACACTGCTGTATGTTCGGAAAGCTTCATAATGTTCGCCATCGTTGAGTACAAATTCAAAAAGAATATTTTCTTCTTCCATTATTTTACCGTGACTGTCGAAACGGTTAAGATGATGTTGAATATAATAAGTTCCGTCACTCCATGTATAAATAAGTTTACGGTAAAGATGTTTGATTGTACCGTCAACCCCCATAAGAGAAAGACGTTTTTGAATTTCCTTTTTGTCCGCCTGCTTTTTCTGGTCATAATTGCCTGCACGGGCAGTAAAGGACGCATCTTTCTGATTGAATCCGCCATTGCCGTCAAGTCCCATCATAATCCAGTGTTCAACAGGATATTTTTCGGCATAAAGTTTTTCATCTGAAACAATATCCAGAGAATCGATAAAAATATTGATGCTCAAAATCAATACTAAAGTTGTCATTATGATACACAAAATAGAGAGTAAGGACTTTTTGATATTTCCGCAAAGAAAAATATACACTACTGCACCGATAAGCACAATAAAAAGACTACCTTTGATAACATAGCCGATAGCAATAAATATACCGCTGAAAAAAAAACATATGGTAGATACATGAAAATCATGTTTATTTTGTTTCAGCCTTTCCTGTCCTTTTATCACAAAGTAAATAGAAATTACCGTGAACGGAATACTTAACGAATCACTGTAGTAGTAAGCCGTGTAAGTGTAGTAGGGAAGAAACAGTATACAACAGGCTAATGTAAGAAAAGCACCTTTGTAACCAAAAATTTTTTTGGCAATCAGGAAGGTAAAAATAACGGAAACATGGATAAACACTGTATTCAGAATAACAGGGGCAAAAGTGGAAACATTGCCGAAAATCAGATAAACAGCACGATAGTAGAACGAAAGAATAATTAGAATACCATTATTGTTGGTATAGCGTGCCATGTAATCATAACGTCCTTTGGGCAGTCCCTGATACATATTGTCAAAATTACCGTTTCTGGCGAAATTTCGGGCGATAGTGTCAATGGTCATCCAGTCTGTGACGGGTTTACTTATCAGAAAATAACCAAGTGTCAGCTGAAGAATAAACATCAGCGCAATACCGATTATAGAAAGAATAATCAATTCTTTGCGATTAAGATGGAAAGCCCGAATCTGACTGCGTATTGTCTTAACGATATGTTCGGAATAGTAAGACTGTTTTGCTTTGATGAACAGAAAAAAAAGCAAAACGGTAAAGAAAAGAGAATGAATATCCTTAAAAATAACAGTAGATGCACCAATGAAAATCAATGCAAAAATGATGGCAAACGTATAACAGAAAATAATATTACTTCTTAATTTAAACTTATTCATAGCAACAGACTCCGATAGTTATCTTTAAGCGGAAATGATTTTTTCAACGTTTTCAGGGATAAATAACTTACTGTTTCTTGTGTGAGGTGAGCAACGAAAAGGGAAAACAAAGAATAATCACACCGTAATAAGTAATCGTACGCCAAAGAAGTAAGGCGGATTTCAGACGTTTTTTTCCAAAAAAAAGTGCAAAAAATACAGAAAATGCCAGTTCAGATGCTCCTGTTGCTCCGGGAAGAGGCATCATAGCAGAAGCGATACTCACAAAAGACTGCGAACACAGCATATCTATTATATTTGTGTTATGTAATGAAAAACTGCGGTAAATACAGTAGGGTACCAGAAAAATAAAAAGTATCTGTATAAAAATCAATATACAGGAACTCCATAAAAGAACAGGATTGTTGAGCAGACTTTTATTGGCATAATGAAACAGTTCGGTATGATGACGCAACACAGAAATTTTTTGTTCAGGGTTTTTGATGAATTTCAATTTTGACAACAGTTTTTGACATATTCTGATGAGCCATTCAGAAATTTTCTTGCTGAACGACAATACGACAACACCGCCTGTTACGGTGATTTGGGAAACAAATCCCACGATTACACATAACCACAGCAAAGGTATTTGGACAGTTTGCCTGAAAAAGTCAAAGCGGATAATTAATGCCAGTACACTCAATATGGTGGAAACTATCTGGAAAATCACAAACTTTTGTGTCATGCAGGAGGTGGAAAAACCCGCTTCAATGTTTTTCTGCGAGAGAAATATCACTTGCATAGGTTGTCCACCTGACGCTGAAGGTGTGACGGCACTGAAAAAACTTCCGATAAAGGAACTTTTCAGACCGTCAAAAAAAGTAAAGTTTTGATACTGTTGTCGGATATACAGAAATGTCAGTAAAGAATCAATCAGCATATTGCCAAGCTGACAGCCTGTTGCCATTATCAGCCACCATGCGTTGACGGAAATGTCAGAATGAATCAAATCAAGCAATCCGTTATCCGAAAGGCAGAAATACACAATCAGTGTGACAGAAATCACAATCACAAATAAATTGAATATCGTAACAGCAATATTTTTTTTTCGCAAAGTCAAGCTCCTTAACTATCTGTTCACCCGATAATTTCAGACAACAGGATTGGTGATTGTCCCCAGCAAAACAGGAACATTACATTCATTGTCTATGACGGCGTATACAAAAGGACGGTCAAAAACAACTGTATTCTTGGCTTCGTTTCCTTTCGGAACAGACGGATTTTCAGGTTTCGTTGTTTTGGTAATTCCGTTTTCTGAGATAGCTATCTTTACCGATTGTGTCATATCGTCAAGATACAGATTTTCCGCAAATCCTTTGGAAAAATCCGCATTCTCTGAAAACAGCGTTTTTATACCAAGACTATGCAATGTCTTTTTCAGACTGGCGGATTTTTCAAGGGAAAATTTGGGTATACTGACTTTTGCAAATACAGTAGGTTTGATTTGATTGGGAATGTCCAGTAATTTATCATAGGAAAGTGTGGCTATGTACTCCTGCAAGGTAACATCATCATCGGGAATAATACATAACAGTTTACAGGGAATATTTCTGAACTCTTTGACAAATGCAGTAGCATTATCCGTCTTTATTGTCCGTTCTACACTTTCCAGATATTCCGCACTGACTTTTTTCTTGTCAGCAGTGACAAATTCCCCTTGATGAACAGCTGAGTCCGCATAATCGTTCAGCCAGTAATCACTTACCGCAACAGAACAGTCATTATACAAACGACAAGTCGTTTTGGTGTCGATAGTCCCCACAGGTAAGAGCTTTTCGGACTGAGTGCCGATATATTGTTTTATCAATGTATTGGTATCGCTGTCGGCGAAGTTTATTCGGTAAAACGACATATTATAGAAATTATCATATTTTTGCAGAAAACTTCTTTTGACGGTTATTTTCTTATCTGTCCAGACAGTAGAGGTATCAAAGACACCATTGCCATCTTTGTTGAAAAAACGGATACGCTGAGAAATATAGGCACTGCACTGATTAATGATATCCGTTTCAAAATTGGCTTTACCCACAAAATTTTTCAGTTCTTTGAGTGTATCCTGAGCCGTGCCGTTTTCCATCGCTGAAAGTGAAAGCGATACGGAAAGTGGAGCAACAATCGTATTTTGTACAGCATAATTTTCAGTCTTGAGCATTTTCAGACCAAGGTCCGTACTTTTGTTGATATAGGTACTGTATTCTTCGGGTTGTTTGGCAGAGGTAAGAAAATCGTATTGCGGAGAAGTATCGCTTTTCTGTACAGTAGAAAGCAGGTTGTCAGCATTGGGCAAGACAGTATTTTCCTCCTGACGGTCGCAGGCAGTGGATATCCATGCCAGACATAGAATACAGAATCCTGTAATTGTTTTTTTGAAAATATTATTCTTCATCGTCATTCACCGAGTAATATTTTGAAATCATTTCCGTAACCACATCAGGGTCGTATTTTTTATTTCTGATATGGTAGCTTTTTACCAGTTTTTCTGCCAGTTCCACGATGAGCATGGCAGAATTTCCTTTGTTGTTTTCAAGACAGGCGTTTTTCATAGATGCCAGTTTTTCCGGATTACTGAGCAGTTCATGAATCACTTTGGCAGAATTTTTCTTCGGTAATTTTACTGCCATGTTGTGGCTTTCCAGATAGTCCGCATTATCTGCCTCCTGACCCGGAAAGGCATTAAAAATTGCCATCGGTAATACACTGGCAATAGATTCACTTACCGTAAGACCGCCAGGTTTGGTAATAATCAGGTCGGATACACACATATATTCCTGAATGTTGTCAACAAAATATAACAGTTTCGTCGGCTTGACACCATAATTACCAATATAGTAGCGTATATGATTTTCTTTTTCCATGGAATCTTCTTTCGTCACTGATGTCATTGTGTTTTCACTGTTATCGTCCAGAATGTAATCAAATTCATCATACAGTCTTTTATTTTTTCCCGTTATCACGATGACCTGAAAAGGTATTTCTGTTTCGACGAGATTGAGATAAATTTTAAAAATATCTTTTACGCCGAAACTGCCTGCCATCAGCAATACTACAGGTAATTCGGGAATCAATCCGAATTTTTTCATCAGTTCATCTTTGTCAAACTCATGATAAAAATCAGGGTCAATAGGAATACCACTTATCTGAACAGTAGACCTGTCGACGCCAAGTTGTTGGAGGGAATCCACCATTTCCTGATTGGAAACCACATAGGCATCTATGCCTTCCTGTACATACATCTTGTGTGTGGCGAAATCCGTTATCAGAACAATAATAGGAATATCCATTTTGTATTTCAATTTGATACGGGAAGCCATATCAACGCAGAATGCCTGTACGCAGATAATGACATCAGGACGGAATTCTACCATAAGCGGAAGTAATTTTTTGGCAAAACGATGCTGAATTTTGACGGCAAGGTCATTCATAGTACTGTCCTTATTGGTGTGATTGTAGACTGTTCCGAAAAATTTAGGTGCTGTTTTTACCATCAGTTCATAACCTTCGGAAACTGTCTTATTATAAAGATGACTGATTTGTTCCAGAGCATCAACGACTCTGACAACGTCATTTGGTCTGTTTTGTTCGATATATTTCTTCATAGCGGCAGATGTCCGCATATGTCCTCCACCTGTAGAGGCGGAAAGTATCAGTATACGCATAATAACTCACCCTTTTTCTTTCAATAATCAGTAAAATTATAGCATAGAACAGTCATATATTTCAACGATTATTTTGCAGATTTAATATTTGTTA